>DATFTF010000104.1:0-4300 GCA_035262245.1 Thermoanaerobaculia bacterium | reverse complement strand
CGCCGAGTTCCAAGGTTGTCGGCATAGCGCAGAAGGCCGCCGCGAAACGGCGGGAACCCCGTACCGAAGATCATCGCCAGATCGAGCTTCGCCGCCTCGCGCACGACGCCTTCGCCCAGGCAAAGCGCGGCTTCGTTGATCATCAGGAGCGTCAAGCGCGAGACGATGGTCTCGGGCGTTTCCGGAGCCGGATCGCGCGGCTCGACGCCGAGAATCGTGTAGGCCTCGCGGGCCGGCTTGCCGCGCTTTCCCTTGGCGTACTCGTAGAACCCTTCCCCGCTCTTGCGGCCGAGGCGTCCCGCCTTCGCCAGGGCCTCCTCTCCGGAGGAAGCCATGCGCTGGGGAAAGGCTGCGGCCAGGACCTCTCCCGCTTTCACCGCCACGTCGAGCCCGACGTCGTCCATCAGCGCGATCGGACCGACCGGCATCCCGAAGCGGGTCATCGCTCCATCGACGACCTCGATGGTGCACCCCTCTCGAACGATTCGGATGGCTTCGGAGAGATAGGGCGCCAGGATTCGGTTGACGAGAAAGCCCGGCGAATCCGCCACCACCACCGGCGTCTTCCCGAGGGTCCTGGCCAGTGCGAAAACCGTGGCCACGGTCTCCTCGGACGTCTTGGGGCCCCGGATCACCTCGACCAGCGGCATGCGGTGCACGGGGTTGAAGAAATGCATTCCCGCGACCCGTGAGGGCTCCGCGGCCTCCGCGGCGATCTCGCGAATGGGAAGGGTCGATGTGTTGGAGGCGAAGATCGCGCTTCGCGGGACCACGCCCTCCCATTCCTTCAGAACGGCGCGCTTGACGGCGAGCTTTTCGACGACCGCCTCGATCGTCACCTCGCAGCGCGCGAACCCAGAGTAGTCCAGAGTTCCGGAGAGGAGGGTCATCTTGCCGGCCATCTCTTCCGGCTTCAGCCGACGCCTACGGACGCGTTCCTTCCAGAGAGCAGACGCCGTGGCGAAGCCGTGGGCCAGCGCGCGAGGCTCGATGTCCTTCATGCGGGCGGGCAGGTTCCTGTCCGCGACGAGCTGGGCGATGCCCCCTCCCATCACGCCCGCCCCCAGGATTCCGATGCGGTTGACCGCACGGGCATGCACGGAAGGATCCGAGCTTCCGGTCTCCTTCTTCACCTCCTCCGTGGCGAAGTAGAGGTTCAGGAGGTTCCTCTGGACCTCGCCGCCGAAAACGGAGGCGATGTGCCGGGCTTCGGCCTCCAGTCCGACCTCCAGCGGCTTTCCCCACCCCTCCTCGATCACGTCGAGGGCCGCCAACGGAGCCGGGTAATTTCCCCGCGTCTCGCGCAGGACCCGGCGCCGCGCCTGCGAAAAGATCACGCGCCGACCGACCGGGGTCGCCTCGAGCGCCCGCGCGGCCAGCGGCAACGCGGCGCGTCGGCCCGAGGGCGGCTTGGAGGATCCCGCCTTGCCGGAGGCGAAGGTCCGCGCCCATTCGCGGAAGATGGCGGCGGGAACCGCTTCGTCCACCAGGCCGATCTTTCGGGCGCGACGCGCGTCCAGGGTCTTTCCGGTCAGTATGAGATCGAGCGCGGCAGCCAGACCCACCAGGCGCGGCAGCCGCGTGGTTCCTCCCCAGGCCGGAAAGATTCCCAACCGGACCTCCGGCAAGCCGATCTGGGATTTGCGGGAGTCCGACATGACGCGGTAGTCGCAACAGAGCGCGAGCTCCGTCCCTCCGCCGAGGCAGGCGCCGTCGATCGCGGCCACGGTCGGGAACGAGAGGCGCGCCACGCGCTCGAAGAGGCCCTGCACCCGCCGTACGAGCTCTGAGGAATCCTCCGGCCGTGCGTTGACGAATTCCTTCACGTCCGCTCCGGCGATGAAGACGTCCGGTTTGCCGCTCTGGAAGAGGAGTGCCCGGATCCGCGTCTCCCCGGCCAGCCGGCCGACCAGGCTCTCCAGCTCTTCCAGAACGGCTCGGGAGAACTTGTTGACCTTCTCCCCCGGGAGGTCGAAGGTGACGACCGCGAGCCCGTCCGAGCCGACCTGGAGATCGAAAGCGGACATGCGATCAGCTGGACTGAGTCTTCATGCCACGTGCGCCTTCTCCGCGGCCTGGTACATCTCCTCGATGAGACCCTGGTACCGCGTCTCCAGGATGCGGCGTTTGACTTTCAGCGTCGGCGTGATGGCGCCGTCTTCGATGGTCAGATCGGAGGGGAGGAGCGCAAATGCCCGCACCTGCTCGTGGTTCGGCTTGTCTTTGTTGTAGGCGTCGAGCTCCCGCTGAAACAGGGCCCGAATCTGGGGGTTGGAGTCGATGGACTCCGGTTGGAACGAAATTCCGCTGCGCGCGGCGTATTCGCGCACGCGGTCGAACTTCGGCACGATCAGCGCGGCCAGGAACTTGTGACGGTCTCCCAGGACGATGGGCATCTCGATGTAGGCGGATTTCTTAAGCTCGTTCTCGATTGGCTGAGGCGCGGCCTTCTTGCCGCCGGCCAGCACGATCAAGTCCTTCTTCCGGTCGGTGATCTTGAGGAATCCGTCGGCGTCGAGATGTCCGACGTCTCCGGTGTGGAACCAGCCCTCCGCGTCGATGGCCTCGGCCGTGGCCTCCGGCTTGCCGAAGTATCCCTTCATGATGTGCGGCCCGCGCGTGAGGATTTCGCCGTCCTCCGAGATCCGCACCTCGACGCCGGGGATCGGTCGCCCGACCGTGCCGAGGCGCATCCGGCCCGGTCCGTTGACGCAGATGACCGGCGACGTCTCCGTCAGGCCGTACCCTTCGTAGATCGTGACGCCCGCCCCGAGGAAGAACTCGGCCAGGTCGCGCGAGAGCGGCGCACCCCCGGAGACCGCGTACCGGAAGCGGGACCCGAGCGCAGCGCGGATTTTCTTGAAGACCAGCACATCGGCGATGCGCACCTTCCAGGCCAGGCCGGAGGTTAGCGGTTCCCCCCGCTCCTGCGACGCGACCCGAGCCTTGCCGATCTCCACGGCCCAGAAGAACAGCTTTTTCTTGAGCCCGCTTCCACCCTGGGCCTTGTCCAGGATGCGGGCGTGCACCTTCTCGTAGACCCGGGGCACCGCGGCGAACGTGGAGGGATTGACCTCCAGGAAATTGTCCCGCAGCTTTTCGATCGACTCGGCGTACGCGATGGTTGCGCAGACGTGCATGTAGGCGTAATCGATCATCCTTTCGAAGACGTGTGAGAGCGGAAGAAACGAGAGCGCGACGGCGTCGCGCGCGACCGGAACGACCTGGCAGGCAGCCAGAGCATTGGAGACGAAGTTGCCGTGGGTGAGCATGGCTCCCTTCGGCTCGCCGGTCGTCCCGGACGTGTAGATGATGGTCGCGAGGTCTTCGGGCCGGATACGCCGCGCCCGCTGTTCGAAGACGTCCGGGCTCATCTCCAGGGTCGGCCGCCCCTTGTCCACCGCCTGGCCGAACATGAGGTAGCCGGGCTCGTGGGGCGGCGCCGCGTCGATGCAGATCACGTACTCGAGCGCCGGGCAGTCCGCCCTTACGGTTCGGATCTTGGCAAGCTGATCGGCGGTTGAGACGAAAACCGCCCGCGCCCCGCTGTCGCGCAGGAGAGGGGCCACCTGGTTGGCGGGGAGAGTCGGATAGATGGGGACGGAGACGGCGCCCGCGCAGAGCGCGGCGTAGTCCGCCATCGCCCACTCCGGCCGGTTCTCCGAGAGGATGGCTACGCGGTCGCCGGGCTGGAGGCCCAGGGCGTTCATTCCGAGAGAAAGGGCCTTCACGGTGAACCCGAAATCCGCGGACGAGATCGGCCTCCACGCGCCGCCGGACTTGGCCAGCAGAAGGTCCGGTTTCCCGGACACGGCTGCGGTCAAGAAGATGTCGCAAAGCGTGCGGGGTCCGTCGCTCATCGCTGCGTCTCCCCTGATTGGTCGGGGCCTCGATTGTGTCAAGGAACGGATATTCTGTCGAGCATGGCCCTGGCTCTGCTCCTGACGACCGGTTTGGCGGTGGCCGGTTTCCTCATCACGTCGATTCAGGGATTCGTGCTGACGGCCCACGTCGCGGCGGCCTCTCCGGCGGTTCGGACCCTCGTGGGACAGCACGTGCGCTGGACCATCCCCACCGTGCTTCTCTCGCTCTTTTCTCAGTCGATGGTGATCTTCTATTTCATCGGCACGGGCAGGCTGGTCAAAGACGAAATCGCCGCGTATCCCGAGGAGGAGCGGCGCCCGATCGTGTCGGCCCTGGCCGACCTCAAGCGGCGGACGTCGCCGGCCGCGACCCTCGCGCTGCTGTCGGCCATCGGAGTGTTCGTCCTCGGAGGAGCGGCGCACACCCGGGCTCTACC
>DATFTF010000103.1:0-2465 GCA_035262245.1 Thermoanaerobaculia bacterium | reverse complement strand
TCGTCTTGTGCGACGTGACCGGACCGGCCCGCCCGCGCGCCGGTCGGTATTTCCAGCGAGTTACCGCGTCGACCGCCGCCTCCGACAGGCCCAGCGGGAGACCCCGAAGAACCTGCAGGTCGGTCACCGTGCCCGTCTCGTCGATCGTAGCGTCGAGCAGGACGGTGCCCTCGACGCCGGCCCGGCGGGCAGCCTCCGGGTACTTGGGCTCGACCTTGGAAACCAGGGTCGCCGTCTCCACTTCGGCCGCCGCGCGCACCGAAGACTCGGATTCGGTCTCGCCCCCTTCGGCCGGAAGAGCCTCCGGCGCCGTGGACGGGGCGAGATCGGAAACCTGGAGGTCTTTGGGGACCTTGGCCCCCGCGGGCACGATCGCGGGGCGGCGGGGGTCGGGGGGTACGAGATCGACGTCCGCCGACCGAACGAATGCCAGACCGCCGTCGGTGGCGCGGAACGCGTAGTAGTCATGGTCCACGGCGTGGACCCGGATTGTCTCGCCCTTCGGAAGACGTCCCGCATGAGGCGCCATCGGAAAGGGGGCCAGCAGCACGTCGGTTTCCTCGGCCACGAGCCCGAATACGGCGGGGAACTGAAACACCTTGGCCGCCCGACCGCGGCGAGCGTCCCGGTCGGCGTCGGTTTCGACCGCCTCCTGGGGGACGAAGCCCTGACGCTTGTCGTCGGCGCGAATCTCGAGCCATCTTCCGCGCTCGGCGGCGACGGTGACCCGGGCGCCGGGAGAGAGACGTTCGAGGACCGGAGCGTCGGCGGCCGGCTCGCGCCGCATCTCGACCGCGCTCTGCGTTACCGTGCCCAGAGAGGCGACGGTCGTCGTTCGCGGCGGCTCCGCCCGCCGGGGGCGGGACACGATCAACAACAGCGCGAGAGCGACCAGGAGCGCCGCGGCCCCGCCGGCCAGAAGGGCCTTCCGCGGCGGGCGGGCTGGGGCAAGGGGTTCGGGTTCGGCATTCAAGCCGGCGCTCCGAGCAACGTCAGAAGCAGGGCCTTCTGGGCATGCAGACGGTTCTCCGCCTGATCGAAGACGGCTGAGGACGGCGAGTCGATCACCGCCGCCTCGACCTCTTCGCCGCGGTGCGCGGGAAGACAGTGCAGAAAGATCGCATCCCGATCCGCCAGAGAAAACACCCGCTCCGTGACGCGGTATTTCTCGAACTCCCGCACCCGTTGCGCGGCCTCGGCCTCCTGACCCATCGAGGCCCAGACGTCGGTGTAGACCGCCCGGGCGCCCGCGAGACCCTCCTCGAGGGACGGCGTGACCCGGACGGCGCCGCCGGTCGCCGCCGCCGCCTCCCGCGCCCAGCCGAGGACCTCCGGCCGCGGCTCGAAGCCCGGCGGGGTGACCACCGCGATCCGCGCGCCAAGCTTGGCGCCGGTGACGAGAAGGCTGTGGGCGACGTTGTTGCCGTCGCCCACGTAGCAGAGCGGAAAACCCCGCGTCGATCCGAACCGCTCCCGGACGGTCTGGAAGTCGGCCAGGGCCTGGCAGGGATGGAGCAGATCGGAGAGCCCGTTGATCACAGGCACGGAGGCGTGGCGCGCCAGCTCCTCGACCGTGGCCTGGGCATAGGTCCTGGCCATGATCCCGTCGGCGTAGCGCGACAGCACCCGCGCGGTGTCGGAAACCGGCTCTCCCCTTCCGAGCTGCAGATCGCGCGACGAAAGGAACATTCCAAGACCGCCCAGCTGGAACATTCCGGCTTCGAACGAGACCCGGGTCCGGGTGGAAGACTTCTCGAAGATCATCGCCAGCGACTTTCCGGAGAGCGCGCTCCGGTAGTCGCCGGGGCGCTCTTTGACCTGCCTCGCGAGATCCAGGATTCCCTCGATCTCGCCGGGCGCCCACTCCCTCTCGTTGACGTAGTCGCGCTTCATTCTCCGATCCCGCACTCCCTCACCGTCGCGTCCTCATTGGACCACGTCCGCGCGCACCACCGTGCCGGTCTTTCCCTCCATGGCCAGCTCCAGCGCCTCTGCGCTCGTGATCAGGACCTCGCGGCCTCCCGCTTCGACGTAGCGGATCGCCGCGTCGATCTTGGGTCCCATGCTGCCGGCCGGAAACTGCCCCTCCGCGAGCATGGCCCGCGCCGCGGCGACGCTCATGCTCGGCAGAGGCGCCTGGCTCGGCTTGCCGAAATCGCGCGCGACGCGCTCGACCCCGGTCAGGATGATGAAGAGATCGGCGGACAGCGACGCCGCCAGCATGGAGGCAGCATAGTCCTTGTCGATGACCGCCTCGACGCCGCGCACGTGCGCTTCGTCCGGCAGGACCACCGGGATGCCGCCTCCCCCCGCCGCGATCACGATGTACCCGCGGTTGACGAGCATGGCCGCGACGTCCACGCCGCGGATGGCCCTGGGCTTGGGAGAGGCCACGACCTTGCGCCATCCTCGACCGGCGTCCTCGGCCATCGTCCAGCCGTGCGTCTCGGAGAGAACCGCGGCCC
>DATFTF010000102.1:0-10256 GCA_035262245.1 Thermoanaerobaculia bacterium | reverse complement strand
CCGCGGCGCGCGACGTCCTCCCTTGGTTACTGCGGGAGCTTCGCGCGCCGCGGACGGGGGCTGGAACCGGAGAACCAGATCAATTTGCCACCCCCTGGATGAACGTCAGGTCCTGCGATTGGTTGTCGATGACTCCCGCGTAGACCAAGAGCGGCAGATCCAGGCTGCCGTGGACGACGCAATAGGCGGCGGGCACGTCGACGGTGACTCCCGCCACGGCGAAAATGTTTGAGATCTGAACCGAGGTCCGGGGTGGCGCTGGGGCCGAAGTCTGGCCCAGCATCACTCCGGTCGGATCGTAGAGCGTGAAGGTGACCGTCTGCTCGACGTCGCTGGCGTTGTAGGCGCCGACGTTGGAGCGGAATCCCTGGGTCGTGGCGACCGAATGGGAGAGCGAGGTCACCACCAGCCGGGTGAAGGCCTGCTCGCGCAGTCCGGCGACTCCCATCCCGTTGGTGGGCGAAGGGCGGGACGGTGTGTAGAGGCGGCTGTTGACCACAATGGGCCGGTCGGTATCGAACTCGATCGCGCCTCCCGACTCCGGGGCGCCGAAGAACGCCGCGATCACGTCGTCGAGCTCGCGCATCTGGCGAGGAGCAAGGACGACATTCTGCGGAGAGTTCCCGCAGGACCCTGAGAAGCACCGATAGCGGACGGTCAGGTTGGCCGGCTCGCAGTCGGACGCGTTCAAGACAGTGGCGTCGGTGTGAAAGAAGCTTCCGCCGGCGCCGTGGATGGAGGCCGCCACCGGAATCGTCAGCCGGATCGCTGAGAGCGGCAGGTCCGTCTGTCCCTGGATGAAAGTCAGATCCTGAGACTGGTTGTCGATCACGCCGGCGTAGGTCAGGAGAGGCAGTCCCAAGTTTCCCGACACGACGCAGTAGGCGTCGGCCACATCGGTCGCGACGCCGATCACGCCGAAGATGTTGCTGACCTGGATGGAGGTCCGAGCCGCCGCCAATGCTGCCGTGTGGCCCAGGAGCGCGCCCGAGCCGTCGTACACGGTGAAGGTGACGGTCTGCGCGACGTCGTTGGCGTTGTAGGCGCCGACATTGGAGCGAAAGCCTTTGGTCGCGTCGGCCGAGTGCGCCAGGGACGTCACGACCGAGACGGCCGTCGCTCGGGACTCGTTGATGCCCGGAACGCCCATGCCGTTGGTGGGAGAGGGCCGGGAGGGCGTGTAGAGCCGTGTGGTGACGACGACGTTTCCGGTGCTGGCGAACTCGATCGCGCCGCCCGACTCCGGCGCCTGAAAGGTGGCCGCGATCATGTCGTTGAACGACCGCATCTCCCGAGGAGCCAGATTGAAATTCTGAACCGCCTGGCCGCACGGCGCGGCGAAACAGCGGTACGTCGCGGTCACGGTTACGGAATCGGTGGCCGACCGGTTGAAGACCTGCACGTCGGAGTGGAAGAAGCTCCCGCCGGCGCCATGGATCGAAGCGGCCACCGGCACGGTAACTCTGGTCTGGAAGCCGAAGAGCCTCCCGATCCTGTTGGCATTGGCTTCTGTGAACCACACCGAGTCGCCCTGACCTCCGGCGACGCCGTTGGGGCGGCTGTCCGGCGAGGGCAAGAGGTAATCGCTGACGACGCCGGCCGTGCTGATTCGACCGATCCGGTCCGCTCCGAGCTCGGCGAACCAGAGTGCGCCGTCCGGGCCCGCGTCGATGCCGTGGGGCTGGCTGTTGGGCGCGAGAATCGCGAAGGTAGTGATGCCTCCGGCCGGTGTGATTCTCCCGACCTCACCGACAGACGCGCCGGACGTGTGCGTAAACCAGAGATTCCCGTCCGGGCCCGATGTGATGCCCTGGGAAGTTCCGCCGTCGGGAACCGCGAACTCGGTGACCGCGCCCGCCGTGGTGATGCGACCGATGTTGCTCGCCGTGTTCTCGGTGAACCAGAGCGCCCCGTCCGGGCCGGTGACGATGCTGACGGGTGTCGCGGCTGGAGTCAGAAGAGGGTAGTCCGTGACCGCTCCGGTCGTGGTGATGCGCCCGATCATGTTGCCGGCGAGCTCTGTGAACCAGAGCGCGCAGTCGGGACCGGAGGCCAGCCCGCCCGGCTGGCCGGACGCCCCGAACTCGTCGATGATGACCGCCGAGCCGTCGGTGGGAACCGGGAGGTGGAGCCGGCCGATCTTGTTGGCCCCTCTCTCGGCAAACCAGATGTTGCCGTCCGGTCCGACGGTGATGCCGTCGAGATTGGCGTTGGCCGTCGGGACAGGATACTCGGTGATGACTCCGGCCACCGTTATGCGCGCGATCCTGTTGGCGCCGTGCTCGCAGAACCAGAACGCGCCGTCGGGCCCTGCCGTCATTTCGCGCGGCTCGGCCCCCGGAAAGCCCCCGTTGTACTCGGTGATGGTTTCTGCGCCGGCGATCGAGGAAAGAGAAAGAAACGCCAGAGCAAGCCCGGGAAGGAACCGCATCGTGTCCTCCTCGGGGAGTCTGCCGCCTCCGGGCGCCGCCCTCCTCCAGACGACGGCCGCACAGGTCCCCGCCCGGCGCGGATCTTATCCCCCGTTGATATAGCGCAATGGCGGCGGAAAACCGGACATCTGGCTTGCAGCGCGGGCGGTCGCTGCGCGACCGGCGCTGCAACGTTTCCAGACCGGGGCCGGGCCGCGAGCGCGCGGCGGATCGGGGCTGGGACCCGGAGAGGCCTGCGCGGCGGCAATCACGAAGAAGCTACCGCGGAGGCCGCTCCAGACAGAAAACGACCGAAGGCGGCGCATCGCCGGTTAAGGGGAGAAGCGCCTCGACGGGCTGGCCGGAGTTCGAGCCATTCGCGGCGTAGATGTGCAGCCGAGCCTGATGCCGTCGGTTGCTTTCTCGCGGACAGTACTCGACGACGAAGGCCTCGCTCTGGCCGGAAGGAATCGTGGTCGCCGACGGAGGCGCAGAGACGCCGTCTTCAGCGAGAAGGCGGAAATTTGCGGCGTCCGGTCCTTCCAGCAACATTCCCTGCCGGGACAGCGGGAGCGCGCCGTCGTTTTCAATGAGGAATCGGCGCGTCCAGGGGAGAGACAGGCTGGCCGGCCCGGTGAAGTCCAGGTGGTCGGGCGCGAGTGTCAGCGTCGCGAGCGAGAGGACCCGCGCCGTGACCGCTGCGGACAGAGTGGTGGCGGTCCCGCCGGGATCGGTCAGGCGGAACGCGATGGCGGCCTCCTTGGCGCCCGGAGTGGAAGCGTCGAGATGGATTGCGACGGGAAGCGACGCGCTCGGCCACAGGTCCATGGGCGGCGCTGAGGCGCCCATGTCCACGGAAAAAGCGCCCGCGTCCCGTCCGAGGACCTCGACGCGCCCGAGCCTCCACTTGCCGCCGGCGAACGGGTTTTCAAGGATGAGCGAGCGGTTGTCGATCGCGGAGCCCGCCGGTGTGCTTCCCAGATCCATGGTTGCCGACGAGAGCCGCGGACCGGCATGCTGGTTCCGCGAGTTCCCAAGCGTGAACTCGACGAAGACCGGCGAGGTCGTGTCGAGTCCCTGATTGCCCGGGTCCCCGGGGTGCACGGCGAGCTGCCAGAGGATCGTCTGGCCGATGTCCTCGGGTCGTTCCCGGCTGAAGGCCGGCGTGAACCCGGCGAGGCTCGGACAGTCCTGATCGGTGATCTGGGTGGCGTCGCCGGCGCCCGGCGTGCACTCGATCTGCGTGCCTCTCGGCTGGAACTTGGTGAGCGTCAGGTAGCGCCGGGCTTCCGGATCGGCGGCGGTTTCGGTCCAAATGAACGCGCGGACCTTCGAGATGAAGAGGCCGGGGCTGAAATTCTCGAACTGCGTGCCGTCGGAGGTCGTGTCCGGCGTCCAGGTCCAGTAATCCGTGTCGATGGCGTCGTTGCGGTGATCGAAGGCCATGCGGCGGCCGAGCACCCGGATCGTGCTCACCACTTCGTAGGCCGGCGAGAGGTCAATTCTTCCGAACGGCGGCGCTCCCGGCACTCCGGGCGGATACGGAAACGCGAAAACCGAGTCCGTGTCAGTGGTGACGCTGCAAGCGCTCTGGCAGTAGGGGAAGTTGTTTTTCGCCGCGCCCGGACAGGGATTCGGCACGTCCACACAGTTCGTGTATGCGACCGGATTGATGGCCGCGTCGAAGGGGAAAGCGCCCGGAGGAAAGCTCGGATGCCCGCACTGCCGGAAGCTGCCTGGAAAGAATCGCGACCAGGAGCCGGTGATGAGCTGCGGGTCGAAGGGCTGGTTGGTGTCCGCATTGCGGTTGTCGCAGGCCGCGACGCGGATGGGATTGGACGGTCCGCCGATGATCCCTTCTCCCGGCCCCGCGGTCCTGGACAGGATCGTCGCCGTGGCAATGACCTCCCAGGAGAGGACGACGTTCTCCTCGGCGGGCTTCCAGACGACGATGCTTGGATGAAAGAGCTTCTGCTGCGCGGGAGTGAGGGACTCCAGGGTCGCAGTGTGCGGGATCTCGATGCGGTCCACGCGGATGTAGGCCTCATCCCGGCATGCCGCGAAGGCTCCGCAGAGAAGGAGAAGACATGGCACTGCCGCGTAGCGAGCGCCTGTCCGGGCTGACCGTCGTAGGGCTCCCGTGATCATGGCTCTTCAATCTCCCCCTCGATGAAGGCGAGGTCCTGGGACTGATTGTCGATGACGCCGGCGTAGGGGAGGAGGGGAAGGTTCTGGTCGCCGTGGACGATGCAGTAGGCGTTGGGTGCGTCGATGTGGAAGCCGGCGGCGGCAAAGACGTTGGAGACCTGGACGGCGGTGCGCGCGGGGGCGTTGGCGACGACGTGGCCCAGATCGGTGCCCGAGGGATCGTAGAGGGTGAAGGTGACGTTTTGGGCGGTGTCGTTGGGGGTGTAGGCGCCGACGTTGGATCGGAAGCCCTTGGTCGAGTCGGCGGAGTGGGAGAGGGCAAGGAGAACGGCGGAAGTCGGGGCGCCGGCCTCGGGCAGTCCGGGCACGCCCATGCCGTTGGTGGGTGCAGGGCGGGAGGGCGTGTAGAGGCGGCTCCCGACGACGATGGGCTGGTCGCTGGAGAACTCGATGGCTCCGCCCGACTCCGGAGCGGCAAAGAGGGTTCCGATCATGTCGTCGAAGGACTTCATCTGGCGCGGCGTCAGGGCGAAGTTGGAGGTGGCCGTGCCGCAGGGGCCGGAGAAGCAGCGGTAGCGCGCGGTGACGTTGGCGGGGACGGCGGAGGAGAGGTTCAGGATCGTGGCGTCGGTGTGGAAAAAGGAGCCGCCGGCGCCGTGGATGGAGGCGGCCACGGGGATGGTGGCGCGGTCCGCTCCGGCGGGACGCGTGTTGGCCTGCCCTCGCACGAAGGCGAGATCCTGGGACTGGTTGTCGATGACCCCGGCGTAGACCAGAAGCGGCTGGTTGTGATCGCCGGAGACGACGCAGTAGGCGTGGTCGACGTCGGTGGCGACGCCGATGACGCTGAAGATGTTGGAAACCTGGACCGCGGTGCGTGCGGGAGCGTTGGCCACGGTGTGGCCCAGTTGTGTGCCCGAGCCGTCGTAGACGGTGAAGGTGACGTTCTGGGCGGTGTCGCTGGCGTTGTAGGCGCCGACGTTGGAGCGGAAGCCCTTGTGGGAGTCGGCAGAGTGGGAGAGCGAGGTGACCACCGCGGCGGTCAAGGCCTCCGACTCCGGGATGCCCGGGACGCCCATGCCGTTGGTGGGGGACGGATGGGAGGGCGTGTAGAGGCGGCTCTGAACGACCAGGCTGCCGGTGGAGGAGAACTCGATGGCGCCGCCCGACTCGGCGGCGTTGAAAGTCACGGCGATCATGTCGTCGAAGACGCGCATCTCGCGGGGAGACAGCATGAAGTTCTGCGGGGAGTTGCCGCAGGGGGGCGAGAAACAGTGGTACCTGGCGATGACGTTGACGGACGTCGACGTCGAGCGGTTGAACACCCGGACATCGGAGTGGAAGAAACTCCCGCCCGCCCCGTGGATCGACGCCGCCACAGGAATCGTCACGCTCGACGCTCCCGCCGGAGTCGGCGAGACTGTTGGCGTGGGAGTCGGCGTCGGCGACGGAGAAGGAGTGGGCGTCGGTGTGGGACTTCCTCCGCCGCTTACGTTGACGCGTCCGATGCTGTTCCCATCCAGATCGCAGAACCAGATGTTGCCATCCGGGCCGGTTGTTATTCCCCGCGGGTGGTTGAACTTGGCCGAAACGGGGATCTCCGTCGCGGCGCCGGAGGTCGAGACTCGGACGATCTTGCCAGTGGCCGTGTACCAGACTGCTCCATCCGGCCCTCCCGTGATGTGTGTCTGGCCGAATGTGGCGACGGAGTTGAACTGCGTGATCGTGCCGCCGGTCGTGATGCGATTGACCTTGCCGCCGGCGGACCAGAGCGCCCCATCAGGTCCCGCCGCGAGACTGACGCCGACGGCGGCTTCGCCTCCGGGGACCGGGAACTCCGTGATGCATTTCGTCGGTTGGGCGTCGCACCCGCTCAACTTCGTCAGGTCGATCCGCGCGATCCGGCCGGTGTGGTCGGGATTGGCGTTGTTGTGATCGAGCTCGATGAACCACAGGTTGCCGTCGGACCCCGTCGCGACGGAGTAGGTCGTGGTGACGTGCTCTACTGTAGGGAATACGACCTTCGAATTCGCTGGATCGGATGGCGAGACCCGCGCGATGCCGTTGTTCAGCGCGAGCCAGAGGTTCCCGTCCGGTCCGGTCGTGATGTTGTTCCCCGCCAGGGTCGCAAACTGAGTTGCGGCTCCCCCCGTCGTGATCCGGCCGCCCCCGGTAAACCACAAGGCCTTCCCTCCCGCTCCGTCCGGCCCGGCTGTGATGTCGAACCCTTCCGCCGGGTACTCCGCGACGGTCCCCGTCGGCGTGATCTTGCCGATCTTGTGAGCGAGCTGCTCGGTGAACCACAGGTTGCCGTCCGGTCCGGAGGTGATGGCGTTGGGCTGGCTCGTCGCGGTCAGGACCGGGAACTCCGTAATGGTCTGGGCTTCGATTCGGTAAGCACTCGCCAGCAGTGCCAATGCCGCGAAGCGGATCCACCGAGTCTTTCTTGGCATGTTGCGCTCCTCTCCGTCCTTCGCATCTGCCAGAAATCTGCTCCGCCGGTTCACTGGAAATAACCGGTGGCGTCGATGATCAACTGAACGGTCCCCGAGCCCTGATCGCAGCGCACCGCAAGATCTCCCGCCGTCCCCAGCGCGACGACGGCGTTGTTGGCCCGCGTCTGGCCAGGCTGGTAGTTGATCGTCGAAACCAGAGGCCGGGTGCTCCCGCCCGGATAGGACCGCAGGTCGCCCGCCGCCGTGGGCTGTGTGATCGTCACATTCACGGAGACGGCAGCGGCCGACAGCGGGATCCCGCAGTGCCCGGCCAGCACGAAGACCCGATCCGAACCGCCGGCAAGCGCCGGGCCGCCCAGAGGTCCCGCGGGATTGCGGGTGTCCACGATCCGGCAGGGCGTCATCGTGAAGAGCTGCGTGGGCACGGGCGAGCCGCCGGTCATGTGGAAGCACTGCGAGAACTCCGAGGTGGAGCCGTTGGAATTGGTCGCCGTAGCCGTGATGTAGGAGCCCGCGGCGGCGGCAACCGGCAGCGAGGCGTTGAAGGCGCCGTTGCAGGAGCCGTCGGTCGTCACCACCGTCGAGCCGAGGTAGATCTTTCCCTCGCCGTATCCCTTGCTGCTGCAGGAAGGGCTGGCGTAGAAGTCCACGGTGAAAGCGGAGCCGGCGGTGCTGTTGAGCGTCCCGGCGATCGTCGTGGTGCCGGCCGAGGAGCTGGCCGACGTGATCACCGGGAAGTTCTGGAGGTCGTTTGCGCCGCTGTCCGCGTCGCAGGCGTCGTTGGCGGTCGGCATGCCGAACCCGGCGCTCGGCGGCAAGTCGATCCCGAGCCCGCCGTTTCCGAAGATGGAGTTCTGGGTGATGGTCGTCCCCGTCCCGCCGCTGATGAGGATCCCGTCATGGTAGACGATGCCGATGCCCGAGCCGTGACCGTTTCCCAGGATCGAATTGTTCTGGATGAGCGTCCCGGTCCCTCCGTTGACGGCGACCGCCGCCGACGCGTTGTTCGCGATGAGGTTGCCGGCAGCCGGCGCCGCTCCTCCGATCGTCGCTCCGGAGGAGAAGACCGAGACCCCCGTGGTGTTCGGCAGAGCCGTGGCCGCGGTGAGCCCCCCGCCGATGTGGTTTCCTTCGACGAGAACGCTCGAACCGCCCGTGGAGGGCCAGACAATCCCGGTGTCCCACCCCGCGATCACGTTGCAGGCGCCGGTGCAGTCTCCGCCCGGCGTGACGCCGGCCGTGCCGCCGATGATCGTCCCGTCCGAGGTCGTGATCACGATTCCCTGCGAGCCCGCCGCGATCGGGAGCGGAGCGGTCGACCCGGCGCTGTCCGTGCCCAGGAAGTTGCCGGAGATGGTCGTGTTCTGACTGTTGTCGACTTCGATGCCGTAGAAGCAGTTTGAGATCACGTTGCGGGCCGACGGCGACGCGCCGCCGATGACGACGCCTGTCGCGTTGCCGACCCGGATGCATGTGGGGCTGCGCGTCCCGAGGGCCGCCGTTCCCGCCGCATTCAAGCCGATGACGTTGCCTGCCACGACGTTTCCCGACCCGCCGATGATCACCTGAGCGAAGTCGCTCGAAATCAGGTTGCAGGCTCCCGTGCAGGCGCCGCCGGGCGACGTGCCGGACGTTCCTCCCAGCGTGCTTCCGTTTCCGACGATCAGGACTCCGTCGTAAGCGGAGAAACTCGTGCTCCCCGTGACGTCCACGCCCAGGTAGTTCCCCGAGATCGTCGTGGAGCTTCCCGCGCCGATCGCCTCGCCGCTCGCCGTGCCGGCGATGACGTTGCGCTCGCCGGGCGTCGTTCCACCCACGAGGCTGCCCGGAGAGACCGCCACGTCGTCGCCGTTGCCCAGTGCCGCGGTACCGGCGGAGTTCAGACCGATCAAGTTCCCCTGGATGACGAGCGCGTCGCCGATCACGGGATGATTGTTGTTTCCGGAGATCACGTTGCGGTCGGCGGGCGAGGGGCCGCCGATGAGGGAGGCCGTCGCCACGACGCCGTCATTGGAGTTAGCCTTCACGACCGTCCCCGAGGCGTCGGTTCCGAGGAAGTTCCCGGCGATCACCGCTCCGCCGACGGTGACCGTGATGGCATTGGACATGCGGTTGATCGCGAGGCCTCGGATCGTGACGTGCCCGGCGGAGACGAGAAGCCCTTCGAAGTGATGGTTGCCGCCGTCGATCTCGATCTTGATCGCGGCGTTGGTTCCCGCCTCCGGCGGGTTCGAGTTGGGGCTCGCGCCGGGCTGCGTGTATCCGTCAATCGTCATCGGCGCGGTGATCGTCGGCAGCGCCGTGGCCGGGGAGATGGTGTGCACGCCGCCGCCGGGAATGTCGAAGTGAATGGTCGAGCTCGGATGCGCGTTCGCGTACGTGAGGCCGTCGCGGAGCGTGCAGGGGCCGGTCCCGGGATTGACGCAAGGGGCCTGAGTGGCGTGCAGCGTGTCGCCCGCGTCGTTCACGGTCAGTGTCGGCGGAGGGCCGCTGCTCGTCTGGCAGACGGAAAGGTTCACCCGGCTGGTCAAGAGCGGAGAGCCGTTGATCCGCACCTCGGCGATGTAGGTGCCGGCGCCGGCGCCCGGGATGACCCAGGCCGATGGAACACCGGGCGGCAGATCGCCGGTGGCGAGCGAGCCCGCCGCCGCGATCGGGCTGACGCAAAGATCCACGAGCGTGTATTTCGGCGTAGCGGTGTTGCTGCCGTGCTGGATGTAGGCCGCGTTGCCGCTGGGGGCGAACTGGATGCCGCCGGCGGTCGGTTCGACGTTGGTCACGTAGTTCAGGGTGTCGAGATTGGACCCGCCATGGACGAGATCGACCCACAGCACGGCCGTCGTGCTGGGAACCGCCGGCGCCGCGCCGACGACGATCGCGGTGCGGATCGTGGAGGTCACTGAAAGATCGTTGAAGAGGGGGCCGGCGGAGATCGGTCCGGCGATGCAGGTGCCGCCCGGATTCAAGCCGGTGATGCCGGACGGAGGGACGCCCAGATCGTGAAAGTACACACGGGCGTCTCCCGAGTTGCATCCGGGGACCGGCGCGCTGCCCGGCGTCTTGATCGTGTAGAGGGTTTTTTCCGTCGGGGAGAGCCGCGCGTCGGTCGAGTAGGCGCCTCCCCCGATCGGCTGGATCTCGACGGGCAGATCGTAGGTCGCGTCCGGGGTCCCGTCCCCGTTGGAGTCGACCGTGATGTGGCTGGTATCCGGGTACAGGATGCCGGCGCCCAGGACCGAGG
>DATFTF010000101.1:0-2371 GCA_035262245.1 Thermoanaerobaculia bacterium | reverse complement strand
ACCGACGGGCCAGCTGCCTGCCTCTGCTGGGCAGGATCACCACGCCGGTCCTCTGTATCTCGGCCCTGGACGATCCGTTCCTGCCGGCGGAGTGCCTCGAGCGGGTGCGCCGCGAGGCATCGCCGTCGGTGGAGCGGCTCTGGACTTTCCGGGGCGGGCACATCGGGTTCGTAGGGGGATCGGCTCCCTGGAGACCGCGTTACTGGGCCGAAGAGCGGGCCATCGCGTTTCTCGCGGGACACGCCGTCGGCTCGGATCGCGTCGGGGCGGGAACTCGAGGAGGAATGGCTCTTGCAGACAACCGCACTGAGGAGGGTTCAGCATGAGGGAAGCTGTGGAAAACCGGCGTTCCGAACGTCCTGCTCCTCCGTCGGCCCCCACGGGGCCGGCTCCGGTCCGCTCGGTTCCCCCGGCCGCTGATGACGAGATTACTCTGCCGTTCCGGATCGTCTGCGAACGGCCGACAAGCCATCCTTCGCCGTTTCCTCGGGGGTCTAACCAAGGACCGGAGCCAGCCCGGCGCCGGCCAGCTCACCGGTAGCGAGCGCCTCGAGTAGGTTGGCCCGGTTGCCTTGAGTGTGGCCCGGCCCTCAGTGTGGCCCGGCCCCTAGGAACGGGCTTCGTGCCTTCGCGGCGTGACCAAGTTTCGCGGAGTGGATCCGCGAAACGACTCACGCCGCGGGAGCCGGAGCGGAGCTTTGCGATCAGGCGTTCGGTCGAGCCCGCATCCGGGCGAGCCGAACGCCGGTGCCCGCACCCGCGGGCAGATCGACCAGCTCCGCGTAGGCGACGGTTACGCTCGCGGCTTTCCGACGCGCTCGTCTTCCTCCGCGGCCTCGAAGTACTCGGGAGTGGAGTCGGCGTCCACCACCGCGCCCCGCGGAACGGTCATACGCTCGGGGATCTGCGCGTTTTTGCCCACCGTGGTGATGCCGGGAGCGTCGGTCGATCGGCCGATCTGCCCTACCCGCGCTCCTCTGCCCACGTGGACGAACTTGTCCAGGACGGCGCGCTCGACGCGCGCGCCCGCGGCGATGGAGGCGTCGGTCAGGATCACCGATTCCCGGATGACCGCCCGCGGTCCGACCGTCACTCCCGGGGAGAGAATGCTCCGCTCCACCCGCGCTCCCTCGCCGATGACGCACCCGTCGGTGATCATGCTGTCCTTGATTTCCGCGCCTTCGCGGATCGCCACCGGCGGACGCTCCTCCGAGCGCGTGTGGATGATCCAGGAGCGGTCGTTCAAGTCGAGGGGCGGCGGCTCCTTCAAGAGATCCATCTGAGACTGCCAGTACGCCTCGATGGTGCCGACATCGACCCAGTAATCCTCGAAAGGGTAGGCGTGCACCTTCATGTTGCCGGCCACCATTCGCGGCAGGATGTCCTTGCCAAAGTCGTGAGACGAGTCGCGCCGCCGCGAGTCTTCCAGTAGGACGTGGGCGAGGACCGAGGTCGGAAAGACGTAGATCCCCATCGAGGCCAGCGTGCCGGGCGGCTCCTTGGGCTTCTCCACGAACTGCGTCACACGCAGGTCTTCGTCGGTGCCCAGGATCCCCATACGCGTCGCCTCTTCCCGGGTGACGTTCAAGGTGGCGATCGTCACGTCCGCGGCCTTGGCCACGTGGTACTCGATCAGCGCCGAGTAGTTCATCTTGTAGATGTGGTCGCCCGAGAGGACCAGCACCAGGTCGGGCCCCCAGCGCTGCACGAACGAGAGGTTCTGCACCAACGCGTCGGCGGTCCCCTTGTACCAGTCGGTGGCCAGTCTTCCCCGATAGGGCTGGTAGATCTGGACGCCGCCGGAGAAGGAGCGGTCCAGGTCCCAGGGACGGCCCGCCCCGATGTGCTCGTTCAAGGAATGCGGCCGGTACTGCGTGAGGATCATGATGTCGTTGATCCCGGAGTTGACGCAGTTGGAGAGCGTGAAGTCGATGATGCGGTACTTGCCGGCAAAGGGGACGGCCGGCTTGGCCCGTTTGTCGGTCAGGACGCCCAGGCGCGAGCCCTCTCCGCCGGCCAGGATCACCGCCCGGATCTTCATGCGAGGTCTCCGGCGCTCATCCGCGGGCGCTCCGAGTCCGCTCGTAGAGCTCGGAGTAGAGCCGTGCGGAGCGGTTCCAGGAAAAGTCCGCCTGCATTCCCCGCATCTGAAGGCGCGTCCATTGCTGTGGGTCAGAGTACACCGGAAGCGTGCGCTCCAAGGCGTGTCCCAGCGCGCCGGGGTGGAAATCGTCGAACAGAATTCCCGTTCCCGCGGGCTCCCCGACATCGCGGATCGTGTCCGCCAGTCCCCCCGTCCTGCGAGCCACCGGGACGGCGCCGTAGCGCATCGCGATCATCTGGGTCAGGCCGCACGGCTCGTATCGGGAGG
>DATFTF010000100.1:0-8032 GCA_035262245.1 Thermoanaerobaculia bacterium | reverse complement strand
GAGGTGGGAGAAAAGATGCTTCCCGGAACGGCGAACACGTCGCGGCCGAAGTCGTTGGCCAGCCGCGCCGTGATGAGCGACCCGGAGCGCCGGGACGCTTCGACCACCACCACGCCCGCGGCGAGGCCGGCAATGACGCGGTTGCGTACCGGGAAATTTCCGGGATGCGGCTCCGTGCCCGGAGGGAATTCCGAGATGAGTAGCTGTCGGCCGGCGAGCGCCTCCTTCAACCGAACGTGCTCGCGAGGATAGTCGACATCCAGACCGCACCCCAGAACGGCGATCGTTCCTCCGGGCCCGTCTAAGGCCGCTTCGTGCGCCGCCGCGTCGACGCCGCGCGCGAAGCCGGAGACGACGCAGACGCCCACGCCGGAAAGCTCTCGCGCCAGCGCCGCGGCCACGTCGCGTCCGTACCGTGTCGCTTCGCGGGAGCCGACGATGGCCACGGTGGGAAGCTTCCAGCGATCGAGGTTGCCGACCGTAAACAGCGCGAAGGGCGGATCGGAGATCTCCGCGAGCAGAGGCGGATACTCCGGCTCGAACGCGGTGACGACGCGCATCCCGGAGCGCTCGATCTCGGCGGCCCAGCGCTCGGCCCCGGCATCGCCGGCGGATGCGAGCACGGCGCGGGCACGGTCGCCCGAGCCCAAGAGCCGGGCCAGCTCCGGCTCCGGCAACGCCAGGATCGCTTCCGGGCCGCCGGCTTCCCTGAGAACCGGCCAGAGGCGCTGCGGCGTCAACTCCCTCCTGTGGGCCCAGGAGAGGGCCATCCGGCGTCCGATTTCCGCTACCAGCGGCTTAACCAGCCTTTCATTTCCTTCGCCCCCCATCGAGGCAGGAATCGTTCTCAGGGGAAAAGCTTTCCTATAATAGCGATCCCGTTTAGGAGGGCCCGTGAAGAGCTGGACCTGCACCGCCGTCGCACTACTCCTCTTGGCCGGCGGCTGCGCGTCTTACTCCAACACCGAGAACTCCAGCTCGCAGATCGCCTTCGGGGCGGACGTGGCGCGCAAGGGCCTGTGGCGCGAGGCCGCCTTCCGGTTCGAGCAGGCCATCGCCAAGGATCCCAAGAACGCGCGGGCCCACAACAACCTGGCGGTGGCGCTGGAGGCGAGCGGCGAGTTCGCGCGCGCGCTGACGGAGTACAAGAAGGCCCTGGAGCTCGCTCCCAACGACACCTACATCCGGCGCAATTACGCGCGGTTTGCCGAGTTCTACACCTCCTACACCCGCACGACGGGGAAGGCCGCCGGTGCCTCGTAGGACTGCGGCCGCGGCGTTCGCGCTTCTCCTGGGCGCAGCCCCCGTCTGGGCCGGCGTATCTCAGGTGCGCCTGCAGCTGCCCTTGAGGCCGAGACTTCCGCTGCGCGGCAACGAGCGCATCGTGCTCGCTCCGTTCCTCATCGTGGCCGAGGCGGAGAAGGCGCGCGACAAGAGGCTCCAGAACGTCGACCTGCAGGCGGAATTCCATCGCTTCCTGCAAAAGCAGCTCGGGAAGAAGACCCGGCTCGAAGTGGTCGAGGCGCCCGCGGACATCAAGCTGCCGACCCAGAACCTGACCGAGCTCACCCACGCCGTCGATTTCTGGAAGGCCCTGGGGAATTCGACCAATGCGGACGTCATCGTGTCGGGTTCGCTCGAGTTCAAGATCGAGGACCGATCCGGCTACAAGACCGAGGAGTATGTCTCCCCCATCAACGGCCAGACCTACTACCGACAGGTCTACGTCGAGCAGACCGGCTTTCTCTTCGACATCGTCTTTCTCGTCTTCGACGGGCACTCCGGCGAGAAGCTCCTTCAGGACGAGTTCAAGGACTTCCGGCAGACCGGCGGCCGGCGGGCCGACGAGCTGCAGGGGCTTTTTGAGAATCTGTTCTCTCTGGAAAACCAGATCCTGAATCTATTTGTCGCGCGGGAGCGGGAAGCCGACCGCTATATCTTCACGGATTGACCGCTCTCTCTTGCATGAACGATTGCGCTCCCGCCCGGGTCCCGTGCCAGGATCCGCTCCACCCTGTCCGATCCGCCGGAGAGATCGCATGAAGAAGCCTCTGCTCGCGTTCGCACTCCTTCTGACGGCCGCGGCCGGCCGGGCCCAGTTCGGCGAAAACAAGATCGCTTACGACAATTTCGACTGGAAGACCTACCGCTCCACCCACTTCACCATCTACTTCTACAGCCGCGAGAAGGGAGCGCTCGAAAAGGTCGCCTCCTACGCGGAGAGCGCGTACGACGAGCGGTCCCGGGAGCTCAACTTCCAGATTCCCAAGCCGATCAACCTGATCTACTACGCCACGCACGCCGACTTCGAGCAGACCAATACGCTCCTGAACTTCATTCCCGAAGGGGTCGGCGCGTTCGCCCTCCCTTCCCGCAACCGGATGGTGCTCCCGATCGACCTGCCCGACGAGAAGCTCCAGCAGCTGATCGGCCACGAGCTCACGCACGTCTTCCAGTTCGAGATCCTCTTCGGCGGCAATTACCTGCGCGCGGCGACCACCAACGCTCCCCAGTGGTTCATCGAGGGGATGGCCTCCTACTTCGGCAAGGACGAGGACAACAAGGACCGCATGGTCCTGCGCGACGCCGTTCTCTCCGACCAGGTCCCGGAGATCGCCGAGAGGGGGATCGAGGGCTTCTTCGCCTACCGCTTCGGCCACGCGGTCTTCGACTTCATCGCATCGGAGTGGGGCAAGGACGCGGTGCGCGACTTCCTCTTCGAGTTCCGAAACCAGATCAGCGCGAACCTGGACAAGGTGCTCCATCGGACGTTCAACATCTCGGCGGAGGATTTCGACATCAAGTTCCGGCGCTACCTGCGGCAGCGCTTTCTGAAGATCCTGACGGAGAAGGGGGAACCGGTCGACTTCGGCGAGCGGTTCAAGGTCGAGGATACGCCGTCGGCGGAGCTCTCGCCGCGCGCCTACCCTTCCGGAGACTTCGTGGCTGCGATTTCCACCTACAAGCAGCAGGCCGACGTGGTTCTGATGTCCACGACCCAACGCAAACTCTTCAAGAATCTGACCAAGGGCTACACCCTGGATTACGAATACATCGTCTCGCAGTGGGTCACCACCGGCCCGCAGAGCGGCGCCGATCTCGCCGTTTCCCCCGACGGCAACACCATCGCGGTCTTCGCGCGCCGGGAGCGCGGGCGGGACCTCCTCCTCTTAAACGCCCTCTCCGGCGGCATCCGTGACCGCGTCGAGATGCCGGGGCTCGATCAGCAGTTGAACCCGGCCTTCTCCCCCGACGGTAACCAGGTCGTCTTCCGAGCCTTGAAACAGGGGCGCGCCGACCTCTACTCCTACCATGTCGACTCGCACACGATCACGAACCTGACCGACGACGAGGCCTACGACTTCGCACCGGTCTTCTCCCCCGACGGCCAGTGGATCTACTACTCGTCGGTGCGCGGCACGAAGTCCAAAGTCTTCCGGTTCCACCCCGACAACCCGGAGAGCCGCGAGCAGATCACCTACGGCGACTGGAACGACGAAGACCCCACGCTCTCCCCCGACGGCAAGCGGCTCTTCTTCACTTCCGACCGCGACGGCGGCATCTACAACATCTACTCGATTGATCTGGAGAGCGGCGAGACGTTTCTCCACACCAACGTCGTCGCCGGCTGCTTCTCCCCCACCGTTTTCGTGGGCAAGGACAACACCGAGAAGCTCGTCTTCGCCGCCTACTACAAGCGCCGCTTCACGCTCTACATCGCCGACTCCAAGAAGCCGTTGAAGAAGCTCTCGGAGCTCGCGCCCTCGCCCTCCCCCACCGGACCGCAGGGTTACGTCCCCTACCAGCCGGCCATCGAGGTGACCATCGACCCGGAGAAGGTCACCGCCAAGCCTTCCCACAAGCTGCAGCTGGAAGACGCCAACATCAACGCCGGCATCAACACAGACCAGACCTTCGTGTCCAACACCGTCTTGGTCTTCGGCGACAACCTGGGAGACCGCCGCTTCATCGCGACCCTCCAGTCGGTCTCCTCGTACACAACTTTCGATTTCGCGTATTACGACCTCTCCCGGCGCATGCAAAAAGGGGTCGAGCTCTTCGACCAGCGCGTCTACTTCCTGGCCCTCGACCAGAGCCATGGATTCGAACAGGTCGTCCGCGACCGGCAGGCCTATCGGACGACCGGTGGCCAGTTCCTGGCGAACTATCCCTTGGACCGCTATCACCGCGTGGAAGGACAGCTGGGCTTCATCTCCCGATCCATCGATTACCCCTTCGTGCAGACCAACGAAAACGGGACGCAGGCCTTCATCATCGCTCCCCGGTCCGACAACTACCCGATCATCGGAGCGGCCTTCGTGGGGGACACGGTCAGCTACCAGGAGTGGGGACCGTCTCAGGGAAGACGCTACCGGCTCTTCGGGTCGTGGGCGCCGGATCTCGGCCAGAAGACGACGCTCGACCAGTTCACCGGCAAGGAGATTCCCGGCGGCACGACGCTCATCGGCAACGTCGCGCTCGACTTCCGGCAGTACATCAAGGTCACCGCGCGCTCGCTCTTTGCCTTCCGCATCTTCGGCGCCGTCTCCAAGGGAAACTTCCCGGATGTTTACTACTTCGGCGGGCTCGACACCCTGCGAGGCCTCGACTATGCCTCACAGATCGGCAACACGGTCGGCTACGCCAACTTCGAGTTCCGGTTTCCGTTGATCGACTTCCTGGTCTTCCCCTTCGGCGGCCTGCGCGACATCCGAGGCAAGTTCTTCTTCGACATCGGCGGCGCCGCTCTGGAGAACCAGCACTGGGTCTTCTGGGACAACGACCATCGGTTAAACGCCACGCGCTGCCAGCTGCTGCCGACCGATCCCAATTACGGCCCCTGCGGCGGTGTCGCGTCTTATGGTTACGGCGTCGAGCTGACGTTCCTCGGCCTGCCCCTCCACTGGGATTTCGCCAAGCTCTTCGACTTGAAGCAGAGCCATGGGGGCTTCCGGACCTCGTTCTACATCGGCTACGAGTTCTAAAGGTTAGGACCCAGGCGGAGGGACGTAGAGCTAGGGACCGGACCCTCCGCCTGCGACTTCTTCCTAGGTCCTTGTCTCGACTGTTGACGATTGAGTCACTACAATCCCGCTCTAAGTGCCTCTCCGATCATCCCTGGCGATCCGCGCGCTGGGACCCTATGGCGGGTCCGCGCCCGGATATCGCCTGACGACGTTTCTGGTGGACGGCGAGTCCGCGCTCGACGCGGGCTCTCTGACCGACGCGCTTCCGCTGTCCGCCCAGCGCCGGGTGCGCCGCGTCATCCTGACCCACGCCCACTTCGATCACATCGCCTCGCTCCCCTTTCTGATGGAAAACCTCTACGGCTCGAACTCGCCTCTGGAGATCGTCGCTCCCGAGCCGGTGCTGGCTTCGGTGCGGCGCGACGTCTTGAACGACCGGGTGTGGCCCGACTTCACCCGTCTGCCGTCGCGGTCGAGGCCTTCGGTCCGGCTGCGTGCGATTGCGGAGGGAAGGCCCTACGACGCCGGCGGCGTCACGTTCACGCCGTTCGCGGTCAGCCACGTGGTTCCGGCCTATGGCTACGTGGTGGCCAAGCCGGGACGGTCGGTCGTCTTTTCCGGCGACACCGAGCCGACGGATTTGCTGTGGGAGGCCGCGGCCCGCAAGGCCCGGCATCTCAAAGCGATCTTTCTGGAGCTCTCGTTCGCCGACGAGCAGATCGACATCGCGCGGGCATCGCTGCACTTGACGCCCTCCCTGGTCCTGGAGGAGCTGCCCAAGGCGCCGCCCCGCGTGCCGATTTACCTCTACCACATGAAGCCCCCGTCGCTCGCGCGGATCCGCCGCCAGCTCGCCGCGGCCGGACAGCGCCGCCTAAAGCTCCTGGAGGGAGAGCGCTCCTTCCGGTTCTAACCGAATTCAAGATTCAAAATTCAAGATTCAAGATTGCCGGAGACCTGCTGCTCTCAATTTTGAATCTTGAATCATGAATCTTGAATCAGTTCCTTGACGACTCCAGACCTTCGGCAGCACACAATATATAAGTTGTCGTACCTCGGTCACGCACCCGGTGAGACCAGCCGCGCCCAGGCCAGCAGATCGACGGCCAGTGATCCCGCCAGCCGGCCCCGCAGGGAATCGTTGCGCAGGAGGTCCTCGCGGGACCCCTCGAAGAACGCCTCCCGAATGAGATAGGTCCGCCCTCCACGGTCCTCGGCCCGGAGCTCCGAGTCGACGGTTCGGCCTGCCCCGATTCGCCGGATCTTCAGGGCCCGGCGATCGGAAAGCGCGGCGACCTCCTCGGTGATCGGATCGGCGCCTTCCCCACCCGCGGGAGGCGCCAGCGTCAGCCGCCAGCCCTCTGGCAGCTCTGTGAGTGACTCGACTGTCGCGATGCCCTCGACGAATCTCCGGTAGGCGGACGGGCTCGACAGCGCAGAGAAGGCCGCCTCCGGGGAGGCCGCAGTCTCCAGGTACGCGGCCAGGCTGCCGCGCGGTTCTGGCGCGTCGTGATCCGGCACGCGCTGCGCGGCGGCGGCGAGAAGCTCGGCGTCGATGCCGAAGAGCTCGGATAAACGGGGAGCTCGCGGCGGCGGCAGCGGCACCCGCAGGCGACAATGGCGGTCGTCGACCCGCACTTCGCCCCGCGCGTAGGACACGACCCGGACGGCGTCCTGACGCCGGAGAACAACCTCGGAGAGGAATCGGGATCCGGGGGAAAAGGTCGTCCGCCACCGCTCCAGAAACTCTTCGTCCGAGACCTCCTGCTCGAAGATCTCGACTCCGCGAGGCCCCTCCGGGACTCCCGCGCGAAACTCCACACGGTGGCCGCGTGGCGTCGGAGAGACATCCAGATCCATCAGGGCGGTTTCGATGCGCCCCGCGGCCGGGACCACCAGGGCCGGAAGAGGAAAGCCGACATCGCAGATCCACGTCTGGCCGCCGTGGTCCACCCTGAGGGCGGCGTGGTCGAAATCGCGCTCCACGCGTCCCAGGACCTTGCGGGCCGGGAACCCGAGGCCGGCGAGCAGCGCCTCCATCGCCGCCACCCGCGCAAAGCAGGTTCCCCCCGCGCCGCTCTCCAAATGATCGGACCAGAAGATCTCCGGGCGGCGCGGCTTCTCGTCGCGATCGGTGACCGCCGCGTCGCGCGCGATCTTGGAGGCGCTTTCGAAAGGAACTCTGGAGTTGAACCGCTCGAAGAGGGCTTGCAGGAATCCGGTGCCCGGTTCGGCTCGGGAGAGATCGAGGTCTTCGAGGATGTCGTCGATTGGGAGAGACGATTGGATCATGGATTCATTGACTCATTGTCGGACCGACCCAATTGAGCTGGTCGATACCTTGCTCGCCCCAATCAGCCAATGGATCAATGAATCGATGAATCAATTCTTCTTCGAGAGTTTCTCCACCAGCTCCCCGATGCGCCGGCGCGCCTCCGGGGCGAACCAGGAATCCAGGAACGGGTCGTCGCCGCGGGCCGCGTCAAATCGCGCCAGGGCCTCGGTGCGGGCGTAAGCCTTGATTGCCGCATGAGCGGGACGTGAGCGCGCGGCGAGAAGGCGTGCGCGTGACAGAGCCTCCTCAGCCAGAGCCTCGGCGGCGACGACGCGATCCACGAGGCCGATCCGAAGGGCGGCCTCGGCGGTCAGATTCTCGCCCGAGGCGGCGAGGCGCTCGGCGGCGCGGGGTCCGATCCCGTGGCGGAAAATCTCGTAGAGACACCGGGGCACAGGCACGCCCAACGCCACCTCCGAGAGGCCCAGCTGCGCCCGGCCCGCCGCGACCAGCCTCTCATCGGCCGCCGCCGCAAGGATCAAGCCGCCGGCCACGGCGTGCCCGGGCAGCGCCGCGACGACGGGGGCCGGAAACACGAAGAGCTGCCGCACGAGATCGCAATACTCGGCGACGAACTCGGCCATCGCGTCGCGCTTGAAGGAGACGAGAACCGGCAGGTCCCAGCCTCCGGAGAACATTGTCGGAAGAGCGGACGTCACGACCACGGCCCCCGCCGAAGCCGCCTGCCACAGCGCGTCGCGGATCTCGCGGACGAACTCCAGGCGGAAAG
>DATFTF010000099.1:0-8888 GCA_035262245.1 Thermoanaerobaculia bacterium | reverse complement strand
TCCCGCAACCACGAGTGCGACGGTGGCGAATCCCATCGCGTTCTACACGGTGACGCCTTGCCGCGTTGTCGACACGAGAGACGCCCCCGGACCGTTGGGCGGTCCCGCGCTGGCCGGCGGCTCCGTTCGGACGTTCACAATCTCAGGGCAATGCGGCATCCCATCCGGAACGCAGGCTGTTTCGGCCAACGTCACCGCGGTCCAGGCGTCGGCCGGCGGCGACTTCCGTCTCTTCCCCGGGGGCTCGCCCCTGCCGCCGACCTCGACGCTCAACTACCACGCCGGGGCGGCCAGAGCCAACAACGCGATCGTCTCGCTGGGTCCCAGTGGAGATCTGTCCGTGCGCTGCGACCAGCCTGGCGGAACGGCGCAGTTCATCCTGGACGTGAACGGCTACTTTCAGTAACGTCAATCTCTATAACAATATATATATTGTAGGCTGCTCTTGAGCGGCGTCCGCTGGGCGGCTGTCGTATCATCTCGGTCTTCCATGCCCCGCCGCAGCCCGGTCCCCGTCGCAATCGGGCTCTCCGCTCTGTTGATCGTCGCTTTTTTCGCGTCCGCCTGCCGGGAGGGTATCGGCGGCGGGCCGTCCTCGCCGCGCGTCCTGCTGATCGGCATCGACGGGGCGGATCTGGACATCCTCGACCGCCTGATCGCCGCGGGAAAGCTCCCGACGTTCGCGCGCCTGGAGAAGGAGGGCGCCTTCGGCCGCCTTCGCTCGCAGGAGCCCCTGATGTCGCCGATCGTCTGGACGACCATCGCCACCGGTCGTCCGCCGCAGGACCACGGAGTGCTCGACTTCGTCGAGATCGGCGCGGACGGCAAACCGACGCCGATTACCAGCACCCGGCGCAAGGTCCCCGCTCTCTGGAACATCGCGACAGATTACGGCCGGCGCGTGGGCTTCGTCGGCTGGTACGCGTCCTACCCGGCCGAGAAGGTGAAAGGCTTCGAGGTCTCCGACCGGCTGGCGTTCCACCAGGTGCGCAGCGCACGTGCGACCTCCGAGGCCACCTATCCCGAGGACCTGGCGGAGGACATTCGCAAACGCTTCGGCGAGCCGACGCCGGATCTCGAAGCGACCCGCAACCGCTTCGTGTCCGATCCGAAGGCCGCGTTGACGCCGGACGGAGCGCGGCGCCTCGCGGAGCTCTCGAAGATCTACGCGACGAGCGAGTTCTACCGGCGCATCCTTCCGCCTCTCGAGCATCAGTTCCGTCCCGATCTCCTGGCCGTTTACTTCGAAGGCATCGACGCCTGCGGCCACCTCTTCATGGAAGACGCGCCGCCGCGCCGGCCGGAGGTCTCCGATGAGGACTACCGGGCCTTCTCCCAGACCGTCGACCGCTACTACGAGTATCAGGACGAGGTCCTGGGAGATCTTCTCCGCCTCGAGGGCCCGGAGACGTTGACGCTCATCGTCTCGGATCACGGCTTCAAGAGCGGGGAAGTGCGGCCGCAGACGTCGGGCCGCGCCGACACCGGGCTCGCGCCGCTGTGGCACCGGCTCCACGGCGTCGTCTTCGCGCATGGCCCGTCCGTCCATCCGGGACGCATCGAGCAGGCCGGGATCCTCGACGTCGCGCCGACCGTCCTCGCTCACCTCGGGATTCCTCTGTCTCGCGAGCTTCCCGGCAAAGCGATCCCCGCGATCGCCGGCGCCTCGGGCGGAGGCGAAAAAAACGTCGATCGGTATCCTCCCTTGCCGCCGCGCGGCAAGCCGGCAGCTGCGCCTGCGGACACTGAAGCGGTGGAGAAGCTGATGGCCCTGGGCTACCTCGCCGGCGAGGGCCGGGTGATGGCCCACGATGCGGACGGACGAACGGCTTCCTCGTATCTCAACGAAGGGATGGTCCGCTCGCAGGCCGGCGATCCCGACGGCGCTCTGCGCGCCTACGGGAAAGTCATCGAGCTCGATCCGAAAAACATCAGCGCCATGACAACGGCCGCGTCGATCTGCATCAAGCGCAAGGACTACGAGCGGGCGGCTCAGCTGCTCGACCGGGCGCGGGCGATCCAGCCGGACAACATCTGGGTGCATCTGCAGACGGCGTCCTGGCAGCTCGAGCACGGACATTACGGCGCGGCAGCCGCGGAGCTCGAGGCGGCGCGGCGGCAGGACGATCGCCTCGCCGGAGTGCATCTGCTCGCCGCGAAGCTTCAGAACGCGCAGGGCCACGCCGACGCGGCCCTGGCGGAGCTCGACAAGGCGCGCGGCCTGACCGACTCCGATGCGATGGTGGCCGAGATCCTGGTCCTTCGGGCGCAGATCGAGACGGAGAAGGGCGCCTTCCGAGAGGCCGAGGCCACTCTGAACGAGGCGTCTCGGATGGTTCCCGCCGCGGAGCTCGCGCCGGCCCGGGGGGACCTCTCCTTCGCGCGCGGCGAAGGCGCCTCGGCCGTGGCCGCTTACCGCCAGGCGGTGGCCCGTTTCCCCGACAGCGCGTCGCTCGAGCGCAAGCTCGGCGAGGCGCTCGGGCTCCAGCGATCGTTTGGCGAATCCGAGCAGGCCTTCCGGCAATCTCTCGCCAAAGCCAAGTCCGACGAGGACAAAGAGGCTGCCTACGGGGACCTGTCGCTTCTTTATCAGGGTCAACGGCAGGATCGGGCGTCCGCGGGGATCCTGGAAGAGGCAACCCGCGCGCTGCCCGGCTCCTCCCGGCTCTGGGGGATGCTGGGCGCGGCATACGGGCGCCTGGAGGACTATCCGAAGGCCATCGACGCCTACGAGCGTTCGGTTCGGATCCAGCCGACGGCGTTGGCCTGCAAGACTTTGGCTGCTCTGGTCTTCGAAATCCAGCACGATCGGCAACGTGCGGTCTCTCTCTGGAAGCAGTCCCTGGCGCTCGATTCCAGCCAGCCGGACGTCCAGGCCTTCCTCAAGCGCTACGGCTCGCGCTGAGTCGCCTAAAAAGTTTCTGAAGTGTTCGGTGTTGTCTTGACACCGCTTTCCTCGGATCAATAGAGTGTCGGAGCTTCCAAAGAAAGGCCCCTTCTTGAAACCGAAAGTTCGGAGTCGCGAGAGTCTACTCGCGCGATCACGCTTCCCGCGTGACGCGAACCTTTTTCAACGAGGAGGTGTTTCGTGCGACTAACGCGGTTCGCCCTGGTGTGCGCGGTCGCGATCGCAGCCGCGCTCCCGATCGGCTTCTCCGCCGCCGCCCGAAGTCGCGGCGGTCCCCAACGGTCCGCGCCGAAGCGGAGCGCGCCTCCGGCTGCGGAGCAGATCCGCGCCGCTTCGATTCCCCCGACTGTCGCGGCGTCGCTGCCGGCGCCGGCCAGAGTGAGGGACGCAAAGGCCGCGAGAGCCCTGAAGCCCATGCCTCGTCCGATGCTGGTCGCCGAGGATGTTCGCGCTCGGAAGGCGGACGTCGATCGACCCGGCCGGCCGCGTTCGATGCAGGAGCGGTTCCAGGAAGAAATGGAGGCCACGAGCCGGGGAGCGCAAAAGAACGAAGCCCGGCGCTCCCAGGGGGGCTGGGAGCAGTGGTTCTACGGCCAGCGCGCTTTCCCGGCGTCGAGCATTCCGGCCGGCGCGATGCAGAACGCGCTCGCCCAGGCCGTCGCGCATAACGGCGGTCTCCACGGCGGCCCCGGAGATACCGGTCCGCCGGGAGGAGGAACGTCCTCACCGACCTGGGTCCCGATCGGGCCGGGAACCATTCCCAACGGCCAGACTGACACGAGCGTCGGTCCGGCCAACCCCGTCAGCGGCCGAGTCTCGGCCATAGAGGTTGATCCCACGAATTCCAACATCGTCTACGTCGGCGGCGCCCAGGGCGGCGTATGGAAGACGACGAACGCTGATTCCGCGAATCCGACCTGGACCCCTCTGACCGACTCTCAACCGTCACTCGCGATCGGGGACATCAAGGTCGATCCGGTCAACCACAACATCATCTACGTCGGCACGGGCGAGCCCAACGGCTCCTGCGACTCCTACTATGGAGCGGGAGTCCTCCGCTCGACGGACGGCGGCGTGACCTGGAAACAGTTCGGATCCGATCCCGGCGGCCCGTTCCTCGGCCAGTCGATCTCCCGGATTCTGATCGATCCGGCAACCGCGGGCTCCGCCACAACGACGACGGTCTGGGCCTCGACGGCGCTGGGCTTCACTTCGAGCGGCACGGCGCAGTGTGGGCTCGCGCCCGGCGCCTGGAACGGAGCGGTCTGGCGGTCGATGGACAGCGGCAATACCTGGCAGCTGCAGGACGTGCCGACCGGAGCGGCGGCGCCCAACGCCCGGATCCACGACATGGTTCTTGATCCCACCAACAGCAACACCCTCTACGTGGCTGTCCGCTCGGTTCCCACCCCCGCCAACGGGGGAGTCTGGAAATCGACCAACGCCAAGGGCTCGCCGGCGACGTTCACCAAGCTGGCGGGCTTTCCGGACACGACGACCGCAAGTCCCGGGATTCGCCGCATCACCCTGGCCATCGGCGGCCCCACGGCCCCCGGCACGGTGTATGCGGCGCTCGAGTCGGTGCAGAGCAGCCTGCTGTGGGGAATATTTAAAACGATCAACGGCGGAACGACCTGGTCGCATTTGCAAGCGGCCACCGGCGCTGCGACATTCGCCGCCAGCTCCTCAGGTACGGCCGTGACGGCCACGTCGGGCACGTTTGCGACCGACGGAAGCTGGATCGGTCGCCGGATGATCTTCGCCGGCTTTCACTCGGGCTTCATCGATTCGGTTACGGATTCGACGCATCTTCACTTGAGTAACCAATTTACTTTTTCAGGAGCGGGGACCTGGTCTGTCGGCAGCTATCCCTCGTTCTGCGACGGCCAGTGCTTCTATGACATGACCGTGGGTGTCGACCCGACCGACGCCACAGGCTCGCGCGTCTACGTGGGCGGCAATCCGAGCGTTTTCGTGAATTCGGGCAGCCAGGCAGGCGCCTCGTCCCATTTCCTCTGGCGTTCCACCGACGGCGGTGCGACCTGGACCGCGATCTCCCAGGGGAGCGGGACCAGCGGCGGCATCCATACCGACGACCACGCGATCGCCTTCGACTCCAGCGTGACGCCGGCGCGCATCTTCGATGGCGACGACGGAGGCATCTTCCGCTCCGACGACCAGGGCGCTTCCTGGGTCCACATGAACACCAACGTGGCGATCACCCAGTTCCAGAGCGTCTCGACCAATCCCTTCAATCCCAACATCGTCATCGGCGGGACGCAGGACAACGGCACCAACATCCTCAATCCCGCCTTCCAGCCTCCGCCGGCCTGGTTCCACACCGACTTCGGCGACGGCGGACAGGCGGTGATGGATCAGTCCAATCCCAATCGGATGCTTCACACCTACTTCAATCAGGCTTTTAACTTCATGGGCCCGTCCAAGGCCCTCGACGGCGGCATCAACGGTCCGGGACCGACCATTTTCGGTGGGAGCTGGGACTTCGTCGGCGCCTACTATGGCTACGGGTCGCAGTACTACAACGGTCTCGATCCGACCGCTCCGGTTTCCTTCTACGCGCCGCTTCGGCTCCATCCTGCCTTTGCGCCCAACGCCGTCTACTTCGGCAGCAACCGCCTCTACCGCGCCTCCGATCCCCAGCCCACAGCGCTCGCCGGGCCGGCCTCGTGGACGGTCAAGAGCCCGGCGCTGGTGAGCTCCACCCCCGGCGCGAATTTCCTTTCGGCGATCGGTGTGCTGCCGACGTTGGTCGGCGGCAAGGAAGTCCTTTATGTCGGAGCTGCGGATGGGCGCGTCTCGGCGTCTTCCAATGTCGACAGCTCGGGCAGCTTAGCCACCTGGTCCGCCTTCAACGGGGGCTGCCCGGGAACGCCGACGGGGCCGCTGCCATGCCGGTTCGTCACCGACATCAATGTGCCGGCCTCCGACCCGACCGGCAATACGGCATACGTCTCCTTCTCCGGCTTCAACGTCAACACACCGGGCCAGCCGGGGCATCTCTTCCGGACCGTTAACGGTCTGTCGGGAAGCCCGACCTTCACCAATATTTCCGGCGACCTTCCGGACACTCCGGTCAACGCCATCGTCGTCGATCCGACGCACACGCCGGCCGTGCTCTACGCCGGCACCGACATCGGCGTGTTCCAGAGCGTGGACGACGGCATGCACTGGAACTACCTCTCCACCGGACATCCCGTCGTGAGCGTGTTTGGACTGGAGCGCAACGCGCGAACCGGCCAGATCATCTCTTCGACGCACGGGAGGGGCATGTTCCAGTTGAACTCCGATGGGTTCCCGGATACGACGCCGCCGGTGTGCGGCGGGTCGATCTCCGGACCGGGACAGTTCACCGGAACGGCGCTCGACGCGGGCGCCAACGACACCGGCATCGCTTCGATCGCTCTGACTGTCGGCTCGTCGAACCTGGTGGTCTCGTCGATCACCAACAACGGTCCCGGCTCAGCCACTTACGTCGTGACCACCATCAACCACGATTTGCCGGGGTCAGGGATCGTACGCACCACCGACTTCGCCGGAAACTTCTGCGAAACAACGGTTTCCATCCCGGCGGGCACTCCGTTTGCGGGATTCTTCACACTGACGCCCTGCCGGGTCGAAGACACGAGGAGCTCGCCGGCGGGTCCGATTACGGTCGGGGTGGACCAAACCTTCTTCGTTGCCGGGGTTTGCGGGATTCCCGCTGACGCTACAGCGATTTCCACCAACGTGACCGTCACCCAGTCGACGGCCAGCGGCGACCTGAAGGTCTTTGCCGGGGGGACCACCGTGCCAATCCCTCCCGTGATCGTTTATAGTGGTGGCCAAACACGGGCCAATAATGCAATGATCCGGCTTGGGACGGGAAGCACCATCACGGTCCACGTGGACCAGGTGAGCGGAAATGTTCAATTCATACTCGACGTCAACGGCTTTTACAAATAGGAGGCTGAAGATGAAAGGCCGTCTCTCCGGTGCGCTTCTTCTCCTGGGGGTCGTAGGGCTGCTGGCAGCCTCCGTCGCCGAGGCCGCGGGGCCGTATCAGTTCTTCTCCGTGACGCCGTGCCGCATCGTGGACACGCGCGGTCCCACGGGCGTGACCGGCGGCCCGGCACTGACCAACGGCTCGCCGCGGAGCTTCCCGATCGACGTGGCTCCGGCGGCCTGCGGGATTCCCAACACGGCCAAGGCGGCGACGTTGAACGTGACGATGGTGTCGCCGACCCAGGACGGGTTCATCAAGATCTGGCCGTTCAACACGCCCGCGCCGGTCGTTTCGACAATCAACGCGCTGGCTGGTGAGCCGGCCATTGCCAACGGCGCGATCGTGCCGCTGACGACGGATCCGAGCTTCAACCTCACGGTGTCCTACGGCACCGCGGCTCCCGGCACGTGCAACCTCATCCTGGACGTCACCGGGTACTTCCAGTAAATCGTCGAAATCGGATCGCTCTCTTCCGGGCCCGCATCCAGCGGGCCCGGATTTTTTTCGGGGGGCCAGGGTCTGCGGCTCACCTCGCCTAGCCGCCTTCGAACCCTCTCTTCCGCCGCCGGGCCGCTCGCCGGTGGCCGCGCGCAGCCAGATCTTGGCCGGCGGCGCTTCCAGTCGGCCTCTACTCGCCGCCTCCCGCCAGATAACCGAGCGCCCTGAGGTGCCGCAGCACTTCGTCCGTGGTCTCCCCCTGGATGTAGCGGGCGGCGGTGCGGGTCAGGCGGATGGGGGAGTTGGGACTACCGGGATCGAAGACGCGGCTCTGATCCTTAGACGCCGAGGAGACGCTGACGCGCACGACCGGCGGATCGCCGCGGTCGTTGGCCGCCAGGCGCAACCGAAACTCCTCGACCTTCGCGAAGCGCCGGTGGAGTTCCAGGACCGCTCCGGCCATGAGCGGGGAGAAACGGCAGAATTCTTCTGCGGAAACGAAAGGGTGCGGCGTCGACGCCAGATTGGCGGCAAGATCGAGCGAGACCGCGTCGCGGGAAACTTTCTCCAGAGTCAGACCGGGATAGCCGTGCACGTCGCGGGCGTTCCAGCGGTCGAAGGACGCCGCAAGGTTCTGGGTTTGCTCTGGCGCCGTCGCTCCGCACGGAAGAGCGAGGCCATGGTTCTCGCTCGGATCCGCTTTCAAGTCGAAGAGCGCGCGCAGAAATTTCGGATAGAGCTGGACCAGGAGCTTCTCGCTGCCGCGGCGCAGGGCGTAGACGCGGGTGGCGTCGAGCTCTTCGGTGAAATAGAGATCACGACCCGCCGGAACCGGACGGAGCATGCTCGCGCCGATCCACTCCTTCGAGGCCGGAATCCGCGCCAGCTCCGCGATGGTCGGCGTCACATCGGCCAGCGTCACCGGGTCGGAGCGACGTGTTCCGCCCTCCTCGTTGCCGGGAAGCTTGACGAGCAGCGGGACGCGAATCTGTTCCTCGTAGAGGCTCGAGCCGTGGCCGAGGCCGCCGTGCTCGTAGAACTCCTCGCCGTGATCGGAGGTGTAGAGGACGAGCGCACCGCGCCACCAGCCTTTGGCCCGCAGCGCCTCGGCCAGACGCGCGAACTGGTCGTCGGCCTGCCGAATGGTCCGGTCGTAGTCGAGCAGGAGCCGCTCGCGCTCGGGCGCGGAAGCCGGCAGCGGCGGAAACATCTGCTGATAGGGCGGCTCCAGCCGGTAGGCGCGGTGCGGATCGATCACATGAATGTAGAGGAAGAAATGGGGCGAGGTCCGGCTCGCGATGTAGGCGAGCGTGGGATCCATCACATCGCGGGCGGTCGGTTTCTCCTCCGTCAGCACCCGGCGGAACACGCTGAATCCTCGCTGGAATCCGAGCCGGTCGTCGAAGATGTTGCCGTTGGAGACGAAGGCCGCCGTGTTCCAGCCGCGCTTTTCCAGGAGCTGCGGAAGATAGGCGACCGACTCGGCGAGGCGGCCGTAGCGATTGAGCGCCGTCGCCTCCGAGGGAAGCGTCGAGGTCA
>DATFTF010000098.1:0-4000 GCA_035262245.1 Thermoanaerobaculia bacterium | reverse complement strand
AATTTATTATTTATTTCGGAATTTCAGGGATGCGCTGAGGTCATGGTCCGTGGGGGAGGGACGCTCAATTTATCGAAGCAATCCGGGCAATCGATGCGCGATCGCTTCCCAGGCTCGCCGGCGATGCGAGTGCCGGTCCTTTTCCTCACCGGTCATCTCCGCAAATGTCTGACCGTTCCCCTCGGGAGTGAAGATGGCATCCCATCCGAATCCGCCCGCGCCCCGGGGCGACGCGACGATCGCCCCGCGCGTCTGTCCCGTGGCGGAAACGAGCTCGGCTCCGTCGAAGTAGGCGATCGCGCAGCGGGCCGTCGCGGAGCGATCGTCGAAAGCATCGAGCATGCGAGGGATCGCCGCAGCGCCCGCTCCACGCTCCAGCCACTTCACCAGCGCGCCGGGAAAGCCCCCCCAGGCATGAATGGCCAGACCCGAGTCCTCGACCAGAACGGGCCGTGAGAGCGCCGAGTACGCCGCGCGGACCTTGGCCTCCACCACGTCCGCCGGATCGAGAGCCTGAAGCTCGGGCAGATCGAGGGCCAGCGTCTCCAGTTCGAATCCGAGACGCCGAGCCTCGGCCGCCTTCTCCGGGCGACTGGTGACGAGGACCGGACGGAGACGCATCGTCCGATTGTCCTACAATCAGTTCACATGGCCACAGGCCAGAACCAGTGTCCGCGGTGCGGCAAGACTGTCTCCGCGGAGGCGCGATTCTGCGACGCGTGCGGCTATGCCACCACGCGGCTGACGCGCGGACAAATCCTCGACGGCAAGTACGAGATTCTCGAGAAGGTCGCCGAGGGCGGAATGGGCGAGGTCTACAAGGCCCGCCACGTCCACCTGGACGAGATCCGCATCATCAAGGTCACCAAGCCCGATCCGCTGGGAGAAGGGCCCGAGCCGCGGCGTTTCCAGGAAGAGGCCCGCATCGCCACTCTGGTGCGCCATCCCAACGTGGCGGCACTGTACGACTTCTCGCGACTGCCGGACGGCTCCTACTACATGGTCTGGGAGTTCATCGACGGAGTCACGCTGGAGGAATGGCTGCGGCGGTACGGCCCTCTTCCGGCGCGACGCGCCCTGGAGGTGGCGCAGCAGGTGCTGGCGGGCCTGGCAGAGATCCATTCCCAGGGGATCGTCCACCGGGACCTTTCCCCCGACAACATCATGCTCCGAGAGCTGCCCGGCGGCCGGCTGGTCGCCAAGATCATCGACCTCGGCATCGCCAAGCGCGTCGCGGCGGAAACGCTCCAGAAGATGACCGGAACGGGCATGTTCGTCGGCAAGCTCAAATACTGCTCTCCGGAGCAGGCGGGCGCCCTCCCCTCGGGCCAACGGGTCGACGGCCGCAGCGATCTGTACTCCTTCGGCGTCGTGCTCTACGAGATGCTTTCGGGGAAGCCTCCCTTCGAGTCGCCGACGCCGCAGGGTTACCTGGGAAAGCATCTCCACTCGCCCCCGCCGCCGCTCGACACCACCCGTATTCCGGCGCGGCTCGCCGCGCCGCTCGCGACGATCGTGCAGAAGGCCCTGGAGAAGGACCGCGATCGCCGCTTTGGCAACGCCGAGGAGTTCACCGCGGCGCTGGCGCGGTTGCGGCCGGCGGCGACCGAGGCTCTCGATGACGCTCCGACCACGCTTCTCCCGTCGAGGCGCGCGGCCCCGTACCTCTGGGTCGCCATCGGCCTGCTGGCGATCGGCGTCGCCACCGCCCTTCTGGTCGTTCGTCGGACCAGCCGGGGGTCGGCGGGGCTTGCCGCTCCGGCCGAGACGCCGACGGAGGCTCCCTCGCCGGCGCGGTCACCGACGTCCGCAGCCGACGAGGTCGTCGTCGCTCCGCGGATCCTGGAGGACACTCCGACGGCCGCCCCCAACCCCAGCCCGCATCCCCGCCCGCCGACGCGAGCTCCGAGCCCGCCTCCAACCGCGGTCTCCGCGCCTCCCACGGCCGTGGCGACGCCTTTCCGGCTTCCCAACGGCCAGCCGCTCACGGAAAAAATTCTGCGCCGTGTTATCGAGCAGTGGACGTCGCGTCCCCTGGAAGGCAGAGCCCGCGAGGCCGTGCGCGTCGCCTACCTGGCCCGGCACTGGATCGTCCAGAACCCCGAGAGCCCTTATTCGGCCGAGCTGCGCCAGACGCTTCCGAAGAGCCTCAAAGACGACTCGGCCGCTGCGGAATCCGAGCTGCGAACCGGCCTCGCCGCGGAATTCCTGGTCGCGTCCCTCCAGCTCAATCCGGACGACGCGGAGTCGCTGCAGCGCTTGAACGAGCTTCGCAGACAGCCTCCGGCCGGCAAGCGCAACCGCAAAAGCTCCGACCGCTAACGCTTGCCGCGTTTCTGGGCGGTGGGTGCCGCCGCGGCGATTTCCTCCGGGGCGAAGGCGTCGATGACCTTGTACATGGGCACCTGTGTGGAAAGACCCTTCAAGGCGAAGTGCCCCATCTGGGCGACGCGGAACTGCGTCTTGACCGCCTCGTAGGTGGCGGGCCCGATGCAGATGTCCCCGGCCGAAGCCACGAACTCCTCCATGCGCGCGGCGACGTTGACCGCGTTTCCCAGGACCGTGTAGTCCACGCGCCGTTCGGAACCGATCTCTCCGACGATCGCCTCACCGGTGTTCAAGGCGATGCGGACCTCGATGGGCGACTCGCCGTGCCCGGTCCGCTCCTGGTTCCACTGCGCAACCCCCTCCCGGATCTTCAGGGCCGCGGTTACCGCCCGCGCGGCGTGGTCGGGCTGGTCGATCGGCGCGCCGAAAAACGCCATGACCGCATCGCCGATGAATTTGTCGATCGTGCCGTCCTGGGAAAAGATCGCGTCGGACGACAGCGTGAAGAACTGCGTCAGAAGCTGCGACAGCGGCTCCGGGGCCATCTTCTCCGACCAGCTGGTGAATCCGACCAGGTCGGCGAAGAGAATCGTCACCGTCTTGGTCAGCGCCTTGTTCAACGATCTCTCGGCTTCGTCGATGATCTCCTCGACGACCTGCGGCGAGTGGTAACGCTCCAGGCGCCCCCGGATCCGCCGCTCCTGTTCGACCCGCTCGTGCAGCCTGGCCCGCTCGATGGCTACCGCGGCGAAGTTGGCCAGCGCAGTCAGCAGATCCAGATCCTGCTCGGTGAAAGAGCCGACGTGCAGGGGCGAGTCGACGGCGATGACTCCGATCACCGAGTCGCGATTCCACAGGGGAGCGCACATGGCCGAGCGGATCTGTTGCATCCGGATCGACATCCCGGCTTCGAACCGCTCGTCGGTCTGGGCGTCGGAGGTCAGCACGGCGACCTTCTGGCGCAGAACCATGTCCACGATCGTGCGGGAGTACGGAGCGCTCCCCTCCGAGGTGATCCGCTGCTTGGACTTCAAACGCGTCATGCGGAGCTTGAGCGATCCGCCCTCTTCCAGCAGGAGAAACGCCCGATCCACCGGCAGGTACTCGAAGACGAGATCCATGACCTTCCGAAGAACGGCCTCCACGTCGTCGGCGGAAATCAGCGTCTTGGCCACCTGAACCAGGATCTCGAACACCTTGTTCTTGTAGGCCACGTCCAGGACCGCGCGCTTCTTGTTGTCGGTCGACTCCGGGAGCATTTCCGGGGACTTCTCCAGTCCGAAGTCCAGGTTGAATTCCGAGATCGGCCGGATGCAGGTAGACGTGGAGTCCATGAGACGCTTGCCGGCGCCGGGAGGAGCGGCCTCGACTTCCTCGCGGAACCGGAGGAGGAACGTTCCGATGAGCGCCTGATCGCCGTCGCTGACCGCCGACCGGGGCACGGGTTTGTCGTTGACCCGGATGCCGTTGGTCGACTGGTTGTCGTAGAGAACCCAGCCCGCCGCCTCTTTCTTGAGAAGGGCGTGCCGCCGGGAGACGGAGAAGTCGTTTAAGACGATGTCGTTGTCGTTGGCCCGGCCGATGGACGCCTCGACCTTCGTCAGGTTGAAGACCTGCGGACGGCCGTCGGTCTCGTAGAGAACCTGAAGCATGGGGAGAAGAAATTATAGCC
>DATFTF010000097.1:0-2175 GCA_035262245.1 Thermoanaerobaculia bacterium | reverse complement strand
CGGCATCGAGGGTCACGATCAAGTTCGCCCCGCCTCCGGGAACTGTCTGGACGAAACCCGGAGGAACCGTTTCCGAAATCGCATAGCGTCCGAAGGCGACGTTGGAGAACTGAAAGGTGCCGTCGGCGGCCGTCACCGTCGTTCCCACGACGATGCCGGAGCATGTCGGAGCCGCCGGACAGGTCGAGAGCGTGATCGTCACCCCCGGCTGGCCCGCTTCTCCGGCATCCCGGACCCCGTTCCCGTTCGTGTCCAGGAACTTCGCGCCGGAGATCGTCCCGGTCAGGACTCCCGCGAAATTGCCGAAGAGGCTGTCGAGCGAGCTGCCGTTGGCCGGTAGCGTTACGGCGATGGTTCCCGAAGCCGGCGCCGTCTGCGTGAATCCGGCAGGCACCGTTTCGGAGAGGACGTAGTCGCCGGCGGCCACGTTGGTAAAGAGAAAGTTCCCCGAGGCATCGGTAGTCGCCGTCTCCGGCGCGCCGCCAGCGGAAGGGGCGAGCGAGATCGTCACCCCCGGCAACGGCGGCTCACCCGGATCGCGCGCGCCGTTGGCGTTCAAGTCCTCGAACTTGGTCCCGCCGACCGCCCCCGGGATGGGCTGATTGGGAAAGGTGAGGCTGGGGACGTTCGCCCCGCAGACCTGGATGACGTACTCGAAGTCTTTGGCGAAGACCCGGTTGGCGACCGTGGCGTTGGCCGGGCCGGTCTTGGCAAACCCCAGGGGCGCCGGGCTCGTCACCAGGAAGTCGTCGCCGGAGGCCAGCCCGCAAATCTCGAAGGCCCCGTCGGGCGCGGTCACCGTCGTCAGCACCACCCCCTGTGCGTTCCGGGCCTTGACCGCCACCCCTCCGAGGCCGGCCTCGCCGGAATCGCGCACCCCGTTGCCGTTGGCGTCGTTGAACGCGAAGCCCGAGACGCAGAAGGACGGATCGCAGGACGCCTTGTCCTCGACGCGGAAGGCGGCGGCGAGCGAGGCGCCGACTTGGAATCCGTGGAAGCATCCGGTGCCGCATACCGGATCGACCTGCGCCGGATCGCCGTCGAAGGCTCCCGCGTTGGTCACCCAGACGACGTAGAGCGCGTCCATTGGGCCGGCATCGTTGTACGGCAGGAGCTGGATCGTCGCCGACCCGCAGGCTGTCGGAGACCCGGTCGCGTGCGCCGTCCCGCTGACGGAAGCGATCACCCCGCCTGCTACGGTGAACGTCCGCTCGGAGACGGGGTCGGTCGAGAGAAGGGTCCTTCCCGACGCATCCGTGACCTGGAAGTCGTACTGCCCGTCGGGAAGGTATGCCGCCAAGGGGCAAGGAGACGACGTCGGCCCCACCGCGAGATAGACGTCCTCGCGATGCGGAAAAACCTCGAGGACCACGCCGCTCGATGCGACCGCTTCGATCGACCCGGCGATGGGAGGCGGCGCCTGCGTCTGTCCGGCGCGGGACGAGTCGCCGGAAGATGTGGCGGGCCGAAATCCGACTCCGCGTGCGTCGCGGGGTTGAGCCGGCCGCGCGATCTGGGCCAGCCCGACGGCCGCGCAGAGCATCAAGAAGTAAACGAGAACGCCGATCCGAATCGGCTTCATGCTCTCTTCCTTTTTCGATTCTTCAACGGGCTCCGTGGGAGAAGACCCGAGCCAAGCCGCAGCGAATTGCAAACAGCATGCCGCGCGAGCCCGGCGACGATGTGACGGGCGCTTGCGTCGAATTCGGATTCACATCCTGAGCGCGGAAAAGTATCGAAGACGGCGGCGACGTCCCGATTCTCCCGGCGTCACGAGCGCCAGGACATAGCGCGCCGCCGCTCCGCACCAGAGCACCGCCGCCGCGAGCGCCGCCGCCAGAGGCCCGTGATGCTTGCGGACGTAACGCCGTAGCGACGCGTGGAGCCGGCCGAAGAGAACGTCGCCGCCCGACGCGCCTCCCACATGGACGACGTCCGCGTCCGGCTCGTAGAGGACGCGCCAGCCCCTTGCACGCAGGCGCGCCATCAGGTCCGACTCCTCGGCGTAGAAGAAGAAGTCTTCGTCGAAGCCGCCGACGTCCTCGAGAGCGGCGCGGCGAACAAGGAGCGCGGCGCCCATGAGCGCCTCCACCTCCTGCGCCCGAGTGTGATCCTCCCGCGTCCGGGTGTGTCCGCGGAAGATGCCGCGGCCTCCGCCGAGAGCCGCCAGCCCCG
>DATFTF010000096.1:0-3955 GCA_035262245.1 Thermoanaerobaculia bacterium | reverse complement strand
AGAAGAAGTGGGCGGGCATCTCGGAGGGAGGATTCGTCACGGCGCTCGCCGTCGATCCCGCCGCGCCGTCCCGAGTTTACGCGGCGACCGCGCGCGGACTCTTCAGCAGCTCCGACGACGGCGAGACCTGGTCTCCCCTCTCTCACGGTCTGGCCGGGCAGTTCGTCGGGGCGCTGGCGGTGCGTCCGGGAGGGTCGGGCGAGCTGTACGCGGGGACCAATTCGGGCGCCGTCCTGCGCACCGGCGACGGAAAGGCCTGGGCCAGGCTGGACTCCGGGCTCGGCGACTCGTTTATCGCGGCCCTTCTTCTGGATCCTGCGTCGCCCGCGACGCTGTACGCGGGCACCAACCACGGCGTCTTCAAGAGCACCGACGGCGGAGCGACCTGGCAGCAGAAGATCCGGGGCCTGTCCAACATCTTCGTGACGTGTCTGGCCCTCGATCCGAAGAGCGGCGCGGTCTATGTGGGAACGAACTCCGGCGGCGTGTTTCGGAGCGCGGACGGCGGGGAATCGTGGTCCGCCGTCAACACGGGACTCTCCAACCGTTTCGTCTGGTCTCTGGCGGTTTCGCCGGGTACGCCTTCACTCGTCTACGCCGCGACTTACGATGGTCTTTACAGGACGACCGACGGCAGCCGTTGGACGGCTCTCAACCAGGGTCTCCACAGCACGTTCGTCCTATCGCTGGTCGTCGACCCCGATCGCCCTTCCGACCTGTATGCCGGGACAGCCGCGGGTCTCTTCAAGAGCACCGACGGCGGCGCTTCCTGGTCGGAGGCGAGCGCCGGTCTCACGAATCTCTTCATCAGCGCGCTGGCGATCCGGCCCGGCCCACGGGCGACGCTCTATGCGGGGACCAATGGAGGCGTGTTCAAGTCCTCCAGCGCGGCGCAGAGCTGGGCCGCGGTCGCTCTGGTTCCGCGGGACATTCAGATCGCATCGGCCGGCCAGCGAGGCCGAGCTGCGGCGTCGGCGAAGTCGGCCGAGAAGCGCAAGGCGGTCAAGCCGGCGTCGCCGCGGACCGAGCCGGAGAAGGTCGCGGCTGCCGTCCCGAGCCCGGTGCCGACGCCAGCGGCCGACACTTCGGCCCCGGCGGCTGCCGCCTCGGACGCGCCCGCGCCGGCGGGCGCCGAGATCATCAACGCTCTCGCGGTCGCGCCCGGCGCTCCCAACACGATCTATGCCTCGACGACTCAGGGTCTGTTCAAGAGCGCGGATGGCGGCCAGTCGTGGAAGGCGATCGGCGGCCCACTGGCGGACCTCTTCATCTCTTCGGTGGTCGCCGACGCGGCCCATCCGGGAGCCCTCTACGCGGGCACCGACGGGCTCGGCGTCTTCAAGAGCGTCGACGCGGGCGACACCTGGTCGGAGGCCAACGACGGTCTGGCCAACCTTTTCGTCACCGCGATCGCCGTCGACGCGGAGGCGGGCTCGCGGGTCTATGCCGCCACCGACGGGGGCGTCTTCGTGGCCGCCGCCGACGGGTCGAGCTGGAAGCCCGCCGCCAGCGGCTTGACCGATCCGTCGGTGACCGCCCTGGCGCTCAATCCCGGGTCGTCGCGCGTTTACGTCGGCACCCGGAGCGGAAAGGTCTTCAAGTCCGACGACGGCGGCGCGCGGTGGGCCGAGGCGGCGGCGGCGCGGTGGGCCGGGGCAGTCAAGGGTGTGGCCACGACCCACGATCCGGCATCGACGATTTACGTCGCGACCGACAACGGAATCTTCAAGAGCAGCGATGGCGCGACGACGTGGACGGCGTCCAATGCCGGCCTCCCGCAGCTGGCGGTCTGGAACATCGTCGCCGATCCGAGCTCCCCCTCGCAGCTCTACGCCCTGAGTCCGTCCGGCCTCTGGCACAGCTCCAACGCGGGGTCCAACTGGTCGGCTCTCTCGCAGGACCCCTCGCTGGGCGCCCTGGCGATCGCGCCCGGCGGCTCGACGATTTACGCCGGAAGCCGGGGCTCCGTCTGGAAGAGCGAGGACGGAGGAAGAACCTGGAAGACGTACATGCTCAGTCAAGGCCGGCAGGCCGCACCGCGCGACCGGGACGAGTGACGCCTCCAGGCAGCGAGCGCCTGGCGCGGCTCTAGGGCGTGCGGACCTCGAAGCCGCTCGAGGCTTCCGCGGTCTTGCGGCTGACGCGGTCAGACACACGGACTCTCAGCTCGTAGCGCCCCGCCTCGAGACCCTGCGGATTGAGAGCCAGCTGCAGGGCCCGGCTGCCATCGCGTTGCTGGTCGGAGCGCTTGACGACCTGCACATCGACCTTGCGCGGCTTGCCCTCCGGCCCGAGGACTTCCGGCAGGACCTGGAGCGGCTCTCCGCCCCCCGGCGATCCGAGGTTGTACGTCACCACCGTCACTTGAGCCGTCGCTCCCGAGTGGACGACCCCAAGGGCGGCGGGGATGAAGGAATCCGAACCGAGAGCGAACGGATAGTCGGAGCGGTGGCTCGCGGCGTCGGCCCGCGGATTGGCCTTGACCATCAGCCAGCGGTCCGCGGAGTCCTGGAAGAACGGAGGGAGGACCGTCGGCGCGGATCCGGGGATGGCCGGGACCTGGAGCGGCAGGGAATTCAGGGCCGAGCGGCCGGTGGACACGTTGCGCACGAGCGCGCGCACGGTGTACTGGCCCGGCGGAAGAAAGAGCGTGCCGTAGTACTTGATGCCGCCGGCGTCCAGCCGGTCCTTGAGGCGCTTCAGGTCGAGGCTCAACTGCTGGGTCAGGAAGTCGGTGAGCGTTCCGCTGGCGTCGCTGGCGTAGGCGTAGATTTCCACCGGACTCGCCGCTGCCGTCTCTCCCAGGATGAGTTGCTTACCGGGGATCTCGAGCACGATCGGCACCTGGGCCACCGCCGCGTCGGAGGCGAAGGGCGCGGCGATCATGCGCACCGGGATCTCCGAACCGGCTGCGCCGCTGGTGAGGAGATCGCCGGAGGCCAGGACCCGCTCGATCGGCGTCAGCTTGGCATAAGGACGTGGCTCGTAGTACCCCGACCGCGCCGCGACCTTGGACGTCGGCGCATTGACCTTGACCTTGAGCTCGTGGAAGGCGCCGGGCTTGGAGAGATTCCCGGGCTGGAACGCCACGATGTAGATCAGGGCGGTCCGGTCGATCAGCTGCTGCAGGCTCCCGGAGAGCTGGTTGGCGTTGCGGATGAAATCCCCGTTGGTCTCGCTGGCCATGGTGAAGAGGGCGTCCGCACCGCTGCCGGGCTTGCGCGTCGTGTCGGCTTCCGCGCGCAGGCCGCTGATGTCGATCGTGTCGAGGACCACGTCCGAGCGCCGGAAAACCGAAAGAGAGTTGGTCATGAAATTGCGGGTGGCGGAGCTGCCGAAACGTGCGTCGCCGTCGATCTTCCAGGTTTCGCCGTGGAGCGCGGCCTCGGCGTTCGCCTCCTGAGTGGGAGCGGCGCCATCCATGTTGGTATTGAAGGTCCCGGCGTTGCCGTTGACCATCCGGCTCTCGAAGCCTTCGGTGAAGAGCAGGACGTGCTTGGTGCCGCGCACGGCGTCGAGCGTGCGCGCCATCTGCCCCAGGGAGTTCATGTGCTGGGTGATGCGCCCCCGCTCCCGGTCGTCGGAGGCCGCGACCTGGAGGCGCTGGAGGTCTGCGATCTGCTCGCGAACGGCGTCGTCGTGGGCCGAGTTGGTCAGGCCGGCGTTCCGGCCGGGCTGCTCGAAGGCGAAGGCGAGAGGGTCGTTGGTGCGGATGTTCGGCTTGATGAGCCCCAGCGAGTCGATGGCGCTCCCGAGCTGTCCTCGATCTGTGGTGAAGTTCTCGACCAGATTCCAGCCATGCTCGACCGACAGGTTCGCGACTGCGGCCAGGTCGCTGACCCCCATTTGCTTCTGGACGAAATCCTTGGCGCCGGTGCGCGCGCGGATCAGGCCGGTGGGAGTGGCGTAAGAGAGGTCGAAGGCGAGCAGCCAGTGCCGGCGGGCCGCCGCGGGC
>DATFTF010000095.1:0-5625 GCA_035262245.1 Thermoanaerobaculia bacterium | reverse complement strand
AAGTTCGTCGCGCTGGCGAACGCCTGCATGCCGGTGAATCCGGAGGGGTGAGACGCCGGGACGGCCCAGTTCGGCGCGGGGGCCCCGATTTGCGCTCGGGCCTCGCCCACCACAGAAAGAAACAGCACGGTCGACAGGGCTCTACCGATCGGCGATCTCATCGTGTCCTCCTCTCGAGGCCTGAAGGGGGTGACTCCAGTCGCCCGATCATCTCACTGCGAGCTCTCGAGCGATCGGGTTCGGCACGATGCTTGAAGAGCCTTGCTGTGAGAGTTGCCGCTCTCCGCAATCGGCGAGCGGCGGCCGGAAAAATATTTGGAACAAGGAGAACAGATGCCGAAGAAGAAGGGCGGTCGGAAATACGGGAAGAAGGCACAGGACAAGGTCCATCGCGCGATGCGGGAGCGCAAGGAAGGCAAACTGAGATCCGGCCGATCCGGCAAGAAGGTCACCAGCCGCAAGCAGGCCATCGCGATCGGACTCTCCGAGGCGCGCAAGTCAGGAGCCAAGGTTCCGAAGAAGAAGGGCGGCTCGACGAAGAAGAAGTAAGACCGCCCGAGGCCGGCCCATCGGAAGCGCGGCAGCAGCGAGTTAAGGCTGCGGCGGAATCTCGATGAGCCGGACGACGGGCTCGCCGGCAGTGTCGCGGAACACTCGCTCTTCTCGCGAGCCCGAGTAGTCCCGAAGAGCCCGGGCGAATCCGTCCGCCGCACCGTCGAGAGATTCGGCGCCGGCCGAAGGGGTCATCAGGAGGAAAGTTCCCCCGTCTCGGAGCTCCGCGTCCCAGGGCAATCCGCTCGCCGCTCTCTGGCGCGTCGCGTTCCAGTAGATCTCCTTCCCGTACACCGCTGTGCCGCTCGATATGTACAGATTCTTCTGAAGGCCCCAGCTCACGATCTTCAACCGCGAGACCGGCACCGGGTGCGCTCGCAGATAACGGGCGGCGTCGTCGAGGGCGCTGGACCAGAAGCCGCGGCCCCCGGTCCGCGCGAGCCCTCGGACCGTTCGCGCGTCCCCGGCGAGCGAGACCAGGGCCCACGCGGAAAGAAGCGCGGCGATCACGGGCCGTATGGCGGCGCGGCGCTCAAACGCCTCGAGCGCGCCGACACTCACGGCAGCCGCCGCGAGCGGAAGGATCGCAACGAGATGGTGCTCGGCGACCGGCAAACGTGAGGTAGCGAGAAGAACCGTCAGCGTCGCCGCGGCCGCGGCGAGCGCGCGCCGCCACCGCGCCAGATCGGGATATGGGGCGCCGGCTGGTACCAGGAATGACGCCGCCGCGAGGAGGAGCAGGACCGCGCCCGCCTTCCACTGCCACGCGGGAGGAGCAGGTCCCGCCCAGACCGCTCTCTGCTCGACGTCGCCGACGAGAGTCTGAGCCAGCATCCGCAACCGCGCCGCAGCGGCGCCCGGCGACCAGGCGTTGCGAGCGCCGAGAAAGAAGCTCCAGGTTCCCAAGCGCGACCCCGCCTCGTAGGCCAGCAGCGGCAGACCTCCGAACAATCCTCCGGCGGCGATGGCCAAGAAGTGATTGCGCCTTGGGAGCGCGGCGCGGCCAAAACCCAGCACCGCGCCGACGACCGCTGCGGCGATGAGCCAGAGGAAATTCGCGCGGCCCCAGATCCCTGCTCCGGCGGCGGCGCCGAGCAGAAAGGCCGAGCGCTTGGAGCCTCGAGACAGATGATGCGTCAGGGCCAGAGCCAGGAGACCCATCGCTCCCATCCAGACTGAGGCGCCCCCGTTGTCGAAAACGGTGAAATCCAGATAAGAGGGGTGAACCGCGAGGAGGCTTCCGGCCAGGAGTCCGGCCGCCGGCCGAACGCGCGCGGCGAGCAACGCGAGGAGGCCGGCGATTCCGAGCCCGCCGAGAAGGATTCCGGAGATCCTCGCCACGACCGGGTTCACGCCGAAGATCGCAAAGAGCGGGAGGGCCACGAGCGCCTTGACCGTCCCTACGTAGGGCATGACCATCAGAGGCCAGCGGCGGCCGTGCGCGGCGACCCAGTCGGAGAGAACCGGGGCCGAGGGGCTCGAGCCGCCGTGCAGAACAAACGCCGCCGACTCGACGTAGAGACCCTCGTCCGTCTGGTAGCCGACTCCGGCGCTGAACCAGGCCGCCGCGCACAGGCCGTACAGAACAACCGGAGCGAGGGCCAGGAGCCGGTCGAATCTCCGGCGCGGCGACCGAACCGATGGCGGCGGGACGTTCACGTTCCGGTACCATACCGAAGTGGACCCGATCGGCGCCCTGGACGCCGCCGCGGAAAGCGGCCTGATGCCGGAGGGGAGCCCGATTCTTCTGGCCGTCTCCGGCGGGGCGGATTCGATGGCCCTTCTCGCCGCAGCGGCGAAGGTAGCGCCGCTGCGCGGATGGCAGCTTTCGATCGGCCACGTCCATCATGGCTGGCGCGGCCGCGACGCCGACCGGGACCTGGCGTTCGTCGCCACGCACGCCGGCCGGCTCGGGCTTCCGCTTCTCTGGCGCCGCCGCGACGCGCCCGGCTCGGCCCGGCGGCTCAAGCTGTCGCCCGAAGCCGCGGCCCGCGTCATCCGCTACGAGGCGCTCGCCGAGATGGCGCAGGCTCGCGGATCCGCCCTTATCGCCACGGCCCATCAGCGCGACGACCGGGTCGAATCGTTCCTGCTCGCCCTCGAGCGCCGGGCCGGCCTGGCGGCTCTGGCCGGGCCCCGAGTCCGGCGCGCGGACGGCGTGGTCCGGCCTTTTCTGGCCGTGACGCGCTCCGAGATCCTCCGATTTCTCTCCGAGCGTGGAATCGGCTTTCGCCGCGACGCCACCAACGGAGACCTGCGTTTCTCCCGCAACCGCGTTCGCCGGCGCCTGGCGGCGTTGACCGCCGCTCACGGCGAAATCCCCGTGGAGGCTCTGGCCGCACGGACCGAGGCGCTGTCGGCCGAGCGCGAGCGGTGGGAACGGGAATTTGAAGATCGCGTGCTGCCCCGGCTTTCGATCGCACCGGGCTCGGTCGTCGTCGACGCCGTCCTTCTGGAGAGCTCTCCGCCGCCCGTGGTTCGAATCGCCCTGGAGCGCGCGGCGAACCCTTTTTCCCGCCCCGGTCGCCCGCCTCTGACCGGGCCGGAGCGCGAGCAGCTGCTTCGACGGCTCGCGGCGGGCGGAGACTTCCGCTTCGAAGCCGGCCGGCGCATCCGGTTCGATCGGCGCGGACCGATTCTTCGGGTCAGCCAGCGGTAAAGTCGGGAAAAGACGCCTGGGGCCTTCGTTTCCCGTTTCCCGTTTTCCGTTTTCCGTTTACCATGGAGGCAGTCCTGCACCCATGACTCAAGCCCAGCTCGAGCAACGCTTCGAGTCCGAACAGATCGCGCGACGCGTGTCGGAGGTGGCTGCCTCCCTGTGCAAGGAGTTTCCGGCAGGCGACCTGGTCCTGATCTCGATCCTTAAAGGATCGTCGTTTTTCCTGGGAGACCTGGCCCGCAGGATGACGGTGCCGGTGGCCTGCGAATACATCAGCGTGCGGCGCGGCCAGGCCGAGCACGTCCTCCAGATCGACTTTCGGACCGAGTTCGACGTGCGCGCAAGGCCGGCCCTGCTGCTCAAGGACGTAGTTTCGACCGGGGTGATCGAGAACTACCTGATCGGCCACTTGCGCTCCCAGGGCGCCTCCCAGGTGCGTCTGGCGGCGATTATCGACCGGACCGACCAGCGAACCACCGACGTGGTAGTCGACTACTCGCTTTTCGCCGTCCCCCGGGGGCACTTTGCCGGGTACGGGATGGAGTATCAGGGCGGACATGCCCAGCTCCCCTACATCGCGGAGGTCTCCGGGCCTTCCAGCGGAGCCGCAGCCGGGCAATAATTGCGAGTGGCCGTCCGTTAGGATGGACGTCCCCCGCCCGGGTTTGCGGGAAGGAGTCTCTTTTGAACGCAACCATCAAGAATTTGTTGCTGTGGATGGTCATTCTGGTCTTGATCATCCTGGCCTGGAACGTCTTCAAGCAAAGCGCGACTTCGGTCGAGGAGTTGAGCTTCTCCCGCTTCCTGACTCAGGTCTCGCAGGGGCACGTCCAGAAGGTCGCCATCCACGGAGACGAGATCCGCGGAACGTATGCGCCTTCGGCCGGCAAGCAGAACCTCTTCTTCAAGACCTACGCACCGAACTATCCCAAGCTCGTGGAGGACCTGCAGGCCAAGGGAGTGGACATCGAGGTCACCCCCCAGAAGGATTCTTCCTTCGTCTCCGCGCTGGTCATGTACGGGCCCCTCATCCTGCTGGTGGCCATCTGGTTCGTGATCATGCGTCAGATGCAGGCCGGCGGGAACAAGGCCCTCTCCTTCGGCAAGTCGCGCGCGAAGCTGCTCACCCCGACCCAGAAGAAGGTGACGTTCAAGGACGTCGCCGGCGTTGAGGAAGCCAAGGTCGAGCTGCAGGAGATCATCGAGTTCCTGAAGGACCCCGGCAAGTTCCAGAAGCTAGGCGGCAAGATCCCCAAGGGCGTGCTCCTGATCGGGCCGCCGGGCACCGGCAAGACGCTCCTGGCCCGGGCGGTGGCCGGCGAGGCGAACGTCCCCTTCTTCACCATTTCCGGCTCCGACTTCGTCGAGATGTTCGTGGGCGTCGGGGCCTCGCGGGTGCGGGATCTCTTCGAGCAGGGCAAGAAGAACGCGCCTTGCATCATCTTCATCGACGAGATCGACGCCGTGGGCCGGCATCGGGGAGCGGGGCTGGGCGGCGGGCACGACGAGCGCGAGCAGACCTTGAACGCGTTGCTGGTCGAGATGGACGGCTTCGACACCAACGAGGGCGTCATCTTGGTCGCCGCCACCAACCGTCCCGACGTGCTCGACCCGGCGCTTCTGCGGCCGGGACGTTTCGACCGCCGCGTGGTCGTGGACCGGCCCGACCTGCGCGGCCGCGAGCAGATCCTCAAGGTTCACACGCGCTCGACCCCGCTTGCCGAGACCGTGGACCTCTCGGTGATCGCGCGCGGAACTCCCGGCTTCTCCGGCGCGGACCTTGCCAACCTCGTCAACGAGGCCGCGTTGAACGCCGCCCGCTTCAACAAGAAGAAAGTCGAGATGATCGACTTCGAGTACGCCAAGGACAAGGTCATGATGGGACCGGAGCGCAAGTCCATGATCATGACCGAAGAAGAGAAGAAGAACACGGCGTACCACGAGGGCGGACACGCGCTGGTCGCGGCGCTCCTGCCCGACGCCGATCCGCTCCACAAGGTCACCATCATTCCGCGCGGGCGGGCGCTCGGCGTGACGATGCAGCTTCCGGCCGAGGACAAGTACTCCCACACCAAGGAGTACCTCGAGTCGACCATCACGGTCATGATGGGCGGGCGGATCGCCGAGGAGAGGTTCCTGGGGCACATGACGACCGGCGCAGGCAACGACATCGAAAAGGCCACCGAGCTCGCCCGCAAGATGGTCTGCGAGTGGGGAATGAGCGAGATGGGACCGTTGACCTTCGGCAAGGTCGAAGGCGAGATCTTCCTGGGCCGCGACTTCGGGCGAACCCAGGATTACTCCGAGGCCACCGCTAACCAGATCGACGCCGAGGTGCGGCGCATCGTCACCCAATCCTACGAGCGTGCCCAGAAGCTCATCGAGGACCACGAATCAGTGATGCACCGGCTGGC
>DATFTF010000094.1:0-7793 GCA_035262245.1 Thermoanaerobaculia bacterium | reverse complement strand
CAAGGGAGGACGTCGCGCGCCGCGGGGAGCCGGAGCGGAGCCTCGGGATCAGGTCCGCCGTCGAGGCCCTTTGGCCGAGCGACGGACCGGTGCGCGCTTTGCGCGCAGATCCCGAAGCGCAGCGAAGGCGACGGCTACCCTCGTGCTCCGTCCTAGCCTTCGTCCGCGGCGCGCGAAGCTCCCGCAGTAACCAAGGGAGGACGTCGCGCGCCGCGGGGAGCCGGAGCGGAGCCTCGGGATCAGGTCCGCCGTCGAGGCCCTTTGGCCGAGCGACGGACCGGTGCGCGCATTGCGCGCAGATCCCGAAGCGCAGCGAAGGCGACGGCTAGGGTATGACGAAGCTGGCCGCGGCCGTGTTGCGTGACGCGTCTGTCGCGCGGATGAGGAGGAATCCTCCCTTGAGGCCGGGGTCGAGCCTCAAGACGTAGGACTCCCGGAGCGAATCGGAAAGGCCGTCCTTGGGCTCCGCCTTGATCCACTCCTTGGCATCGACGGAGTACTCGACTTCCTGAATCGGAGATGCGGCATCGGTCACCTCGAACTCGAAGACACCGGACGCCGCCGAAGTCTTGCGGATTGCGGGAGGTGTATTGTCGATCCGTGTGGGCGAGGTCTCCCGCTGCGCGCTCCGGCCCTCTCCGGGGTTGGACTGGGCATCCGAGGCAGTCAGGCGAAAGACGTACTCTCCGTCAGGAAGCGCGGTCGTGTCGAACGAGTAGTAGTTTTCCTTCAGCTCCTTGCGCAGCGTGAACCAGTGCTGCGAGTCCGCCGGCCGAAATTCCAGGTCGTAAGTCAGAACGTCGCCGTCGGGGTCCGACGCCTTCCACGTGAGGGTGCGGTAGCCCTTGCGGAGCAAGCGTCGCGGCGACCCTTCGGGCTTGGACTCCTCGAGGGCCGTGAAGATCCCCTTCTCGTCCGGAGACGTCGCCTCGAACACATTGGAGCCTCCGGAGGCGGAGCGCGCGAGGACCTCCGCCGGGCCCAGGGCGGTCAATGATTCGATGACCGGAATTGCGTTGCGGTTGCGATAAGCCGTCTCCACGCGGCGCACGACCGGAACGCGCTCGCCCTCCGAGGACATCCGGGCCTTCCATTGGAGGTACCGCCCGGGAGGCGCGTCGACCGTGGTGACCTGGGATGCCGGCGCAAACGGGGACCAGGGGCTCCAGGTGGAATCGGGGGCCGACGATTCGCCCGACCGGAAGGAAAAGGCCACGCGGGAGCCGGACGGGACGTCCCCTTCCCATCGAAAAGCTCCGAATCGGCTGGTTCTCCCGGTGTCCTTCACCGCAGAGACGTACTCGCCCTCCCGCGGTCCTTCGATCAAACGGTACACCGAGCTGGCCGAGTTGGTCGCCACGGCGTCGCCAGCGAGCACCGTGACCTGTTTCTCGTCGAAGGTCCGTTCCAGCGAGTACCGGCCGGCGTCGATGCGGTAAAGCTTGCCGTTGGGCCCGGTCGCCGCCAGCACGCCGCCGTTTGGGGGGTCTGATTCCAGGGAGAACACGAGCTCATCCGAGCTCGTCCAGACCGTCCGGGGAGCCTCCCCTTCCTGAAAGAGAACGATTTCCGAGGAGTAGCCGCTCTGTTTGGTGCCCGGACGCGGAGGAGCCAGCCGCGGGGAAGAAACCGAGACAGTCACCTCCGGCTTGTCCCGGGCCTCCTCGTCGGTCTTCGTCGGCTCGGTCTGCGCCGCCCTGGCAGCGGGCCCGGTGGCGGGTGAGGAGATCGGCTCATTGCCTCCGGCGCCGACTTCCGCGGATCCCGCGGCGACCCAGACTCTCCCGTCCGCGCCGGCGGCGATGGACGTGATCTCGGTCTTGGAGGAATCGTAAAGAGTGTGCAGCTTTCCGCCCTTGTCCAGACGCAGGACCAGGCCCCGTCCGGACGTTCCGGCCCACACCCGTCCCTCCTTGTCCACATACAGGCTTCTCACGTGGGCGTCTGCGGTCGTCTCCAGGCGTTCCCCGTGGCCGGCCGAAGCGACCCGATGGATCTCACCGGGCAACCCGGTGGCCACGTACAGGGAGCCGCCGAAGAGAGACAGCGCCCAGACGTATTGCGCTTTGGGCTGGTAGTACACGGAGAACTCGCCGGCCCGGCCGATGCGATAGACCTTCGCGCCGGGGGCCGTGGCCGCGTAGACCACGCCGTCGGAGCCGGCAGCCAGCGCGGTGACCTCCTTCTCCGGCAGCGTGACGTAGGTGGAAACTTCGCCCCGCGGGGAAACGCGCAGTATCTTGCCCGCCTCCCCTGTCGCCAGGAAAACCGACCCATCCTTGGCTCGGTCCCCGGCGTAGATGGCCGCCTCACTCACGCCTTCGACTCGTTTGGAGTCTCGCGCCAGGACCAGAGTTCCGTCCACAGTGACCGCCACACCGCGCGCCTCGCCCGCCGAAAAGTCGGTGGCCGAATCGGATACCCAGATCCTGGTGACCGAGGCGAAAGCCAGCGGCGCCCAGGCTGCCGCCGCGGCGGCCAGGCCCAGGAGGCGACGGAACGCAGGCGGCCTTCTCACCAGATCTTCGGCTCCACGTCGACGCGAAGCCGGGCCGAGCCCGTCACGGGAATCGCCTGCTCGATCGACTCCGACTGCAGGCGCACGTAGGAGAGGTCAGGCGTGGCCTGTTCTCCGGGCCCCCGATCTCGCAGGATCGCGATCAGGGACGGAGGGAGAGCGGGAAGCGTGTCCCCCACCACCACGGCCCCGGGGCTCTTGCGATAGGCGAGCAGGTTCAAGCTGTTGGGCGGACGGATCCGGGCGATGAAATCGAGGACCTGGTCGAGGGAGTGCGGGTCCGACGGAAGGAGACCCAGGTCATACGCGGTGGCTGCCGAACCGTCTCCCACGAACACGGTCAGCGGACCGGGCGGCGTGTCCGCCGGGACCTTGAGGTTCATGACCACCCGCCGAGAGCTTCCCCGGAAGTCCACCACGTCGACCCAGATCGGGACGTCCTCGCCGGCGCGCACGCGCTCTTTCTGCGCCTCGACGTGAACGATCCGAGCGTTCTGAAGCCGGTCGGAGTGGGCGATCTCGACATCGATCCCGGTGATGGTCAGGTCGCGAAATTCATTGGCCATGAGGTAATTCGTCAGGAGCGCCAGAGACGCCACGGCCTCCTCCCGGGCGGTCATGCCGGAGAAGACCGAATTCCACTGGATGTCCCGGTCGGTCGTGTGGATCGCCGATTTCCAGACGAGGGTGCGCTCACCGGCACGCTTCTCCAGGGTCGTCACGACGTTATCAATCGCCACCGCCGCGAGGATCGGCGTCAGCATCGGGTTGTGGACCGCCTGAAAGTGGTAGGTCTGCATGGGGACCTGGTCCGAGGAGATCCGCACTGTGATCGGCACCATTGGCGCCCGCGCTCCGAACATTCCCAGAATTCCCGTCGATCGGTCCTGCGAGATGGAGCCCAGAACGGGACCCGTCGCGGCGAACTTGAAAGAGCGGTAGACCGATGGCAGCACCGTGAGAACTTCCGCCCGGGCCATGGGCATCGAGACCGGGCCCATCGAGAGAAACGGATGCCCGAAGGCGAGCACGGAGTTCCCCTCGACCCACGTCACGGTGCCGGTCGCCGAGAGGTCCATGTCTCCCGACAGAAGTTGGGCGGCAATCGCGGAACCGGGGCGCATCGTGCCGGATGAGGACGAGGGCTCGGCCGAAGCTCCGGAGGCCCCCGATGGGACGGCCATCCAGCCAGCGGCCTGGGCCACCCGCGAGAAGAGCTCCCCGGGCGCGCTGGTGCCGCCGAAGGAGACCGGCAGGGGCAGTGGCGTCGCTTCCCCGGCCGCCGGGAGCCGCAATGGGGCAAGCAGCGATTCCAGGCGGTCCGAGAACCGGCCGGCCGCCAACGCGGAGAGCAGAGCCGAAGTCGAGGTGGCCGACCCGGTGCTTCCGCCGATCGGAACGGGAGGTCCCGCGGGCACGTGCCGGATGTCGAGCATGCTCTGGATGGGAGTGATTCCGCAGATGGGATCCTTGGAGAACGGCCATCCATAGGCCAGGGCCCCGACGAGCTTACCCTCCACGTAGATCGGGCTTCCGCTCATCCCTGCGATGATGCCTGCGTTTTCGAGGCCCGCTCCGGAGACGCGGCCGAGGACCAGGTCCTGGCGTGGCGCGTAGCGCTTCAGGAGTCCGATGATCTCGACGTCGAACCGCTGGACACCCTGTCCGTCCCCGAGGTCCGTGACGCCGTAGCCCTTCATCCCCGGCACAATCTGATCGACGGGAAGGATCTCGGTCGGCTTGACGTCGACGACCGGTGCCGGAGGAACCGGCCGAACCGGGGCGAGACCGCAGAGACACAAGCAGACCCCCGCCGCAGCCACACCGCGGGCCAACATTCCCATGAAACTCAGAACGCGGGTTGCGAGCGGGGCCATTCCCTTTGACCCTCCTCCATGCGTATGTTACGTTCCAAACGAATGATGCTGGCCGTCTTGCAGCCCACCCGGGTCGAAAATCTTCCGGGAGGGCAGGACTCCCTGCTCACTTTCTTCCGGGAAACGGGCGCGCCGGCCAAGGTCGTTCTGGCCATCCTTTTTCTCTTCTCCCTCGTGTCCTGGATCATCATTTTCGCAAAATTCGTGCGCTTGCGCCGCCTGGGAAGGCAATCCGAGAAGTTTGTGGCTTTCTTCCGCAAATCCAAGCGGTTCTCGGAGGTCAATGCCATCGCCAGCCAGCTCACCGACACCCCCCTGACGACCCTCTTCAAGGCGGGTTACGCCGAGCTCGACGCCCAGGTCAAAGCCAATCGGCCGGAGGACCCGGCGGTCACGGCCTCCGGCGCGGCGGCCGGCAAGCTCCTGATCAAGAACATCGCCGGGGTCGAGCGCGCGCTCGAGCGCGCCATCGGCGTCGAGATGTCCCGTCTGACGCGGCACATGACCTTCCTGGCCACCACCGCGTCGGCCTGTCCGTTCATCGGCCTGTTCGGAACGGTGTGGGGCATCATGCAATCGTTCCGCGCGATCGGGCAGACGGGCTCGACGTCCATCGCCGCGGTCGCGCCGGGAATCTCGGAAGCGCTGGTGAACACCGCGGCGGGCCTGGCCGCGGCAATTCCCGCCCTCGTTTTCTACAACTACTTCATGGGGAAGGTCCGCCAGCAGCGAGCGGGAATGGAGGACTTCGCCCTGGAGTTCGTCAATCTTGCGGAGAGGAATTTCACGTGAAGCGAGCCTTCAGCTTTCAGCTCTCAGCTTTCAGCTGGGAAAACTGCGCTCCGCTGAGAGCTGACGGCTGATAGCTGACAGCTCCATGGCCTTTCAGCGCCAGACGGGCGACCCTTTCGATCACCTCGCGGACATCAACGTCACTCCGCTGGTGGATGTGATGCTGGTGCTGCTCATCATCTTCATGGTCACCGCGCCGATGATGCACCAGGGGGTCTCCGTGGCCCTCCCCAAGACGGCGACAACGAATCTGCCGACGGGCGTCGAGGACCCGATCATTCTCTCGATCACGCGCGAGGGCCTCTACTACATCAACGAGACCCCCGTGGCCCGCGGCTTGCTTAAGGATCGGCTCAATGCCTTACTTCGCATGCGCAAGGACCGCACCGTCTTCTTGAAAGCGGATCGGGCGCTGTCTTATGGAACAGTGGTCGAGACTCTCGACATCCTCAACCGCATGGGCATCGAAAGCCTGGGCATGATCACGGAGACGCCCCAATCCAAGAAGGGGAAATGAAGAGCCGGCGATCGGCCGCCGCTCGTCGGTCGAGCTCTCTGCTCTCCGGCCGGCCGGACGTCGCGAGTTGAGGCCGGAACGATCCGATGGATGCGGTGGGCCAAGTCCTCGCGCAACGGGAGCAGGAGCAGGCTCCCTGGGCCGTCGGCGTGGCGCTCGCCTGCCTGCTCCACGCCGGGGTGCTGGGCGCCGTCTTGCTCGCCAGCATGGCCCATCCCATCCGTTATCTTCCGACGCGCGCCGTTGCGGTCCGGCTCGTTCAGGCCGGCTCGGTGAAGGGAGGCGCCCCGCTGGTCTCCGCGCCGGAACCGCAGCCAGAGAAGCCGAAAATCGAAAAACCTCCCGAGGAGGCTCCTCCCCCGCCGACGGAGAAGGCCATATTGCTTCCGGCCAAGAAGGAGGAGAAGAAGAAGCCCGCTCCTCCCGCCACGACGGCGCCGACATCTCGCAAGGCAGCCGATTCCCGCCCCGCCCCGGCCCCGTCGGCGGCTCGCGGCGAGGGGGGACCTGTCGGAGAGGGAGGAAACGTCGGCATCGGCGGAGCGACTTTCGACCAGCCCGACTTCAACTACTCCTATTACATCGAGCGGATGCTGGTGACCATCGGCACCAACTGGTTCAAGCCTGCCCAAAGCGTTCCGACCTCGCCGATCATTCGCTTTCAGATTCTTCGGGATGGGTCCATCACGGGGGCCGACGTCGAACGGACGAGCGGCCTGCCTTTCGTGGACCGCGCCGCCCTGCGGGCCGTCCTGGCGTCGTCGCCCCTGCCTCCCCTTCCGACGGAGTTCGGAGGCGACCATCTGGGCGTTCATCTGATTTTCGAGTGAGCTCGTGCACGGAGGTCTCTTGAGAGAAGTTGCGGCTCCCGTCGCGGTGGCGGTGGCGCTGGCTCTGGCCGCGCCGGTCGCCGCGCAGCCGGTCACTCCCATTCCCACGCCGGTGCCGGGAGGCGGCCTGGTTCTGAGAATCACCAAAGAAGGCGGACGCCGCCTGCCGCTGGCCGCCCCGCCGCTGCTGGTCCCGGGCACCGCCGCCCTTCAGACCCGGGTCATCGATCCTTTCACCGCGACCCTGCGCACCGACCTCGAATACGTGCAGGTCCTCGCCCTGATCGATCCGACCCTCTATCCCTCCGGATTCCGCGAGCCGACCACGCCGCAGGCGGCCGACCGCTGGCTGGGAACGGGGGCCGAAGTTCTGGTCGACAGCCGCGGGGAGGTCGCCGGCGACCGCGTCTCGGTCGAGGCCCGGGTTTGGGACTTGAAGACCCGCAAGATGCTCTTCGGCCGGCGTTATTCCGGGGGCGTCTCCTACGTTGAACGGATCGCGCACACCCTGGCCAACGACGTGGTCAAGGAGCTGACCGGACAGGACGGTCCGTTCCTCTCCACAATCCTCTTCGTCTCGGACCGCGACCATGCCAAGGAGCTGTACGGCATGGATTTCGACGGGAGAAATCCTCGGCGCCTGACGGCGCACAAGACCCTGGCCCTGAATCCCGATGCGCGCGGAAACCGGGTCGTGTTCACCAGCTACGTCCATCGGTTTCCGCAGATCTGGATCATGAACGCGGACGGAACGAATCAAAAGGAGATCACGACCGGGCTCGAGCTCAACGCCTCCCCGGCCCTCTCCCCCGACGGCTCGCAGATCGCGTTTGCCGGATCCGCCCATGGCAACGTGGACATCTACGCCATGCCCGTGGCCGGCGGCGGCGTGCGCCGGCTGACCAACACGCATGCGCTGGAAGCCTCGCCGGACTGGTCTCCGACCGGACGTCAGATCGCATACACCTCGGATCAGACCGGAACCCCGCAGATCTGGATCATGGACGCCGAGGGCACCAACCCCCGACGGATGACCTACGCCGGAAACTGGAACGACGAGGTGGCGTGGTCCCCTAAGGGAGACAAAATCGCGTACGCCTGCCGCAACGAGGGAGACTTCAACATCTGTGTGACCGACGTGGCCACCGGGGCCACCGTGCAGCTCACCACCGAGGGATCCAACGCCCACCCCGGCTGGTCCCCCGACGGCGAGAAGATCGTCTATCAGAGCCGGCGGGCGGGACGCACCGAGATCTACA
>DATFTF010000093.1:0-7337 GCA_035262245.1 Thermoanaerobaculia bacterium | reverse complement strand
GGGCGGGATGGCCGGCGAACGGAATTTCCCGCTCGCGGGAGAAGATCCGGAGACGAAACGCCGCTCCAGGCAGGGCCGAGGGGAGGAGAAACGAAGTCGCCGGGTGGTCCATCTCCCGGGCCACGGCCTGCATCTCGCCGTCGGACAGGCCGCCCGCCTCCGGGAACACCGCCAGGGGATTGCCGGCGAAGGGCCGGTCGCCGAAGACGTCGACGAGGACGAAACGCCGCTTCACGTCCGGCGCGCGGCGAGCAGGAGCACGTCCTTCTCGCCCGGGGCGGCGCCGGCGCGCTTCCATTCCGAGACCAGGTGCGCGAAGGCCGCGGGAAGGGGCTGCCCCTCGGCTTCCCGCGCGAAGTGCTGGACGGCTTTCTCCGGCGCCCCCGGCTTGGCGGGAAACTGCATCGCCGCGAGTCCGGTCGAGGCCAGCACGAGCAGATCGCCTGCCGCGGCCTCGATTTGAGCGCTCCGGATCTTTCGCCGTTCGGCGACGGGATAAGGGAGCGGCCGCGCCTCCCGCAGCAGGAATGGGACGCTCGCGGACTCGCCCGCCGCGGCCAGATGCACGCGGTTTCCCTCCCAGACGGCGGCCGTTGCCGAGCAGGAGGACTCCGCCTCCAGTGTCTTTTCGAGAATCTCTTCCGGCGCCCCCGTGGCCAGCAGCGGCCGGCCCGCGCCGGAGGCGCGCACGAGCGCCCCGAAGGCCTCGGCGGGCGAGAGCCCGCTCTCCACGAGGAGAAAGGCGATCCGGCGGGCCGAGGCCGCCACGGCGAAGCAGACCAGGTTCAACTCTTCCGAGCGCCACCGCAGGGGCGCCGACTCGAATCCCGGCGTGTCCGGCCAGGCCGTGGGAGCCAGGAACTGCCGCGCGTTTTTCAAGACCTCCCAGGCTCCTTCGCGCCGGGCATCGGCCACCGCGGCCTCGTGCTGGCGCACGCTCTCCACGGCCAGGGCCGAGTGCGTCCCGACCTCCGCCAGGAACTCCTCGTCCTCCTTGGTGAAGACGTTGTGCCGCTTGTTCAAGACCTCCACGACGCCGACGATCTCCCCCTTGGGCGTCCGCAGCGGCGCGGCCAGGATCGTGCGGGTGAGGAACCCGGAGGTCAGATCGGTGCGGGAGTCGAAGCGCGGATCCTTGTAGGCATCTTTGATGTTGATGATCTCGCCGGTCCGGGCCACGGTGCCGGCGATGCCGCGCCCCACAGGCAGCCGGATCGGCGCCACGGAGCCTCCTTCCAGGATCTGGCTGACCAGCTCCGGCGAGCCCGGATCCCGCAGAAAGATCGTGCCCCGCTCCGCATCGGTCTCGCTGGTGGCCGTGCGCAGGATGATCCGCAAAATTTCGGTCGGGTCGAAGGTGGCCGCCAGCGCCTTGTTGGCCTCCAGGATGACCATCAGCTTGACCATCTTGGCGCGGGTCACGGAGACCTCCGCCAGCACCCGGTCGAGCACCTTCCCCTCGAACTTGGAAATGGAATCGGCGAGGGTGTTGGCGTCGGGGAAGCGCGATTGGGGATCCTTGGCGATGGCCCGGTCCAGGATCCCCAAAAGCTCCGGCGGGAGATCCGGCCGCAGCGACGCGGCCTTGGGGGGAGCCTCGGTGATGACCTTGCGGACCAGCCGGGCGGTGTCCGGATCGTCGAAGGGAACCTGTCCGGTGAACATCTCGTAGAGCAGAACGCCCATGGCGTAGATGTCGGTGACCACGGAGGGGGAATCGCCGCGCAGAAGCTCCGGGGCCAGGAACTGGGGCGTGCCCGGAACGGTGTCCTCCTTTTCCCCGCGGTAAACCTTTGTGTCCACCGCGATGCCGAAGTCCATCAGGCGCGGCGTGTCGTCGGCGGAGACGATGACGTTCTCCGGCTTCAGGTCGCGATGGAGGATCCCGAGCTTGTGCGCGGCGGCCAATCCGCGGCAGATTTTCTTGGCGATGGCGAGCCCGCGTCCGAGGGGCAGGACCTTCTCCTCGTCCTCGATCTCCTTCAGCGTCCGCCCCGGCAGGTACTCCATGGAGACGAACTCCTCGGCGTTCAACTCGACGAGGTCGTAGACCCGGCAGACGTTCTCGTGCGTGACCTTTCGGGAGAGGATGATTTCGCGCCGCAGGGTCTCCCGTCGTTCCGGAGAGACGCGGTCGGGCCGGATCCGCTTCAAGGCGATGTCCTGGTCCAGCTTGAGGTCCCTGGCCCGGTACACGATCCCCATCCCGCCGTGTCCGAGCACGCCCTCGATGCGGTAGCGGCCGCCGAGCAGCGTGCCCTTGGTGAGGGGACGGTCCGGGCCGCCGCTCGCACCGGGCAGTCCGTCCCGGGTCGGACTCTCGCTTTCGCGCTGCACAGTGACCCCGATTATGCCTTCAGAATTGGAGACCGCGGCGGCGGCCGGGCGAAAAGATCCAGGCAAAAGGGGGCGAGGCAGCGCGATCCCGCAAAGACCGACTTGCGGTTTGATGGGAATGCCGGTTGACTGGTCCGGGATCCCCGGCGTAGATTGCCCCGGCTGCCGCTTCGCGTTTGGTCTATTACGGAGGAAACCGTGACGAAAGGTCATCGGATCAGACCCCACCGTCTTGCCTTCGTCCTGACTGCTTTCGGCTTGCTCGTCGCCCTTCCCGCGTTCCCCTCCGGTTTCCAGCTCATGTCGCAGGGAGCACGGGCCTCGGGCATGGGGCTGGCCTTCACGGCCGTCGCCAACGATCCGTCGGCGATCTTCTTCAATCCCGCCGGCATCGGCTGGGAGCAGCACTTCGACGTGGATATCGGCAGCTCCTTCATCACCCGCGCCAAGGGGGAGTTCGACGGCGCGGCCCCCTATCCTGGAGTCGGGATCCATGAGGATCTGCACAAGACGACCTTTGTGCTGCCCACGCTCTACCTGGTTGCGCCGCTGACCCAGGAGCTCAACTTCGGACTGGGCATCTTCGCCCCCTACGGTCTGGGGTTCCGCTGGGACAACGCGGAAAGATGCAACGGCGACTGCGCCACAAATCCCGTCTCCCCGAGCAGCTTCTCCGGACGGTTCATCGCGCAGAACACCTACATCCAATCGCTGGACATCAATCCGGTCGTCTCCTTCAAGGCCACCCCGCAGCTCGCCTTCGCGGTGGGCGCCGACTACCGCCTCTCCAAGGTCATGCTCGAGAGGAACGAGGCGGCGGTAAATCCGTTCACCAACTCGGTCGTGGACATCGCCCACGTGAAGTTGAACAGCGATCTGACGGACAACCACGGATGGGGCTGGAACGCCGGCCTCCTGTTCAAGCCCGACCCGCACTTTTCCCTCGGGGCGGCCTACCGGAGCCGGATCAAGGTCGATTACGACGGCACCGCGACCTTCGCCCAGCGCTCCACCGGAAACGCGGCGCTGGACACCGTGGTCGCCTCCGAGCTGCCCCAGGGATCTCAGAAGGTCGCGACCACGATCACGTTCCCCGAGACGGTCAACCTGGGCGCAGCGTTCGGGTTTTCCGAAGGCTTTCTCTTCTCCCTGGAAGCGGACTGGACGCGGTGGAGCCGCTTCAATGAGCTCCTGATCACCTTCCCGAGCAATCCCGCCATCCCCTCGCTCGACCGCAAGACCAACTGGGACGACTCCTGGGCCTACCGCGTCGGCCTGGAGAAGAAGTTCTCGACGGGGTGGGCGATTCGGGCCGGCTACTACAGGGACAAGACGCCGCAGCCGGTCGAGGACACCGGGCCCCTGCTTGCCGACAACGACCGGGACGCCTTCACCCTCGGGTTCGGATACGACACCCCCCGCTGGGGCTTCAACGTCGGCGACATCTACATCAAGGTCAAGAGCCGCAACACCGCCAACACGGCCAACAACGACAATTTCTTCGGCACCTATCACGAGGACGTCAACGTCTTCGCCTTCGATTTTCGCTTTTCGTTCTGACGAGGAGGAATTCATGAAGAAAGACGCCGTTCTCCGCGCGCTCGGAATCGCCGGCCTCGTTCTCCTCTGCGGCTCCTGGAGCCTCCCGGCGGCCACCACGTTCCATAAGCTCGTGGCGGTCGGCGACAGCCTCCCCGCCGGCCACGAGGGCAACTGCACCGTCGATCGCTACCAGGTCCGGAGCGCCACTTACCTCATCGCACAGGCGCTCGGGATCAGCGACTTCCAGCAGCCGTTGATCTCCGAAGTGGCTCCGACCCAGCCTCTGACCGGGTATCCGTGCCTCGGCGCGGTCGTCTCCAACGGTTCGATCTCCGTCGGCATCGTCTCTCAGGAAGGCGCGACGGAAAACAAGGACCTGGCGCGCCCCTACGACAACCTCGGTTTCAACGGCGGTCCGCGCGTGAAGGACTTCGTGGACTTGAAGATCTCGGTGCCGGGCCGTTCCGACCTCGACAACTACGCGGCGCGGGTACTGCGCAACATCGAGGGGACGCCCTTCGCGGGAACGAGCGCCGTGGAGCAGGCGGCTTCGCTCCATCCGGACCTCGTCCTGTACTGGGTTGGCAACAACGACGTTCTCGGCGCGGCCAGCACCGGTGTGGCCCTCGACAGAGTGACGCTGACTCCGGTGGCGGATTTCGAGGCGAAGTATCTCGAAGGCCTGACCATCCTCCAATCGACAGGAGCCACGATCGTCACGTTCACCATTCCGGACGTGACCTCGATCCCGCTCTACAAGACGCTCCCTCCCATCGTGCTGGATCCGGCGACCCGGCAACCCGTGCTCGTCAACGGACAGCCGGTACCCTTGATGGGCAGCCGGGCCTTTCCGCCGGCTTGCCCGGTGGCGCCTTGCCCGCTGCCGCCGGACACGCTCCTTCACACGATCAAGGCGCCTCTGCTGGAGGCCCAGGGCATCGGGATTCCCGCGGCCCTGGGAGGAAGAGCGGTGCTCGGATCGGGCGACCTGGCGACGGCGCTTCCGGACGGCTCCTTCACCCCTCCGGCCGGGCCTCTGGTGCCGGGTGTCCTGCTCTACGCCGACGAGGTGGCCGCGATTGTGAGCCGCACCAACGAGATCAACGACCGGATCCGCGCCGATTCGGCCGCCAACGGAATCGTTCTTTACGACCTCAATGCGCGGTTTGCAGAGATCGCCCAGAAGGGCTATTCGATCGGCGGCATCACGCTGACGACCGCGTTTCTGCAGGGTGGGCTCTTTTCCGCGGACGGCACCCACCCCACGCAAATCGGCTATGCGATTATGGCCGACGACATCATTCAGCGGGTCAACGCGGTGACCGGAAGCGCGATCCCGCGACCCGACATTCCCCACGCGCTCTTCACGCCCAACGCTTCGCCGTTTTTGGGCGCGGCGCCAGCCGCGGTCCCCGGCTTCGTGCCGCAAGCCTGGATGAGCCTCCTGCCCATCCTGGGGCCGATCGACCCCGACCCGGTGAAGGACCCCCGGGGCCGAGCGACCCGAGTCGTCGGAAGATAACGCCCGGGCGGCAGAACGTCCTCGAGCGCCGCGGAGCCGGCGGCGGGGATTTCTGTGCCGGGTAGACCGGTCGGCCGGTCTCTGATAAATTTCGCCGTTCTTTTTTGGGGGCAGTTCGATGATGATTCCGGCCACACAGATCCGCGTCGGCACGCTGGTGATCCACAACGGCGAGCTGCACCGCGTCCACGACATGGTCCACAAGACCCCGGGCAACCTGCGCGGCTTCGTCCAGGTCAAGATGCGCAATCTGCGCAACGGCTCGATGATCGAACAGCGCTACGGCTCGACGGACCGGGTGGAGAAGGCCTCGCTGGACGAGCGGGAGATGGAGTACCTCTACTCCGATGCGGCCGGGCATCACTTCATGGACCAGGAGACGTACGATCAGGTGACGCTGGCCGACGAAGTGATCGGCGATCAGATGTTGTATCTCCTGCCCAACACGGCGATCCACGTTGATCTCTACGAGGGCAATCCGGTGGGAATCGAGCTCCCCAACACCGTGACGCTCAAGGTCGTGGAGACCCAGCCGGGCATGAAGGGAGCGACGGCCTCCGCGTCCTACAAACCGGCCAAGCTCGAGACCGGGCTCCAGGTCATGGTTCCGCAATTCATCGAAGCGGGGACCCGCATCAAGATCGATACACGGGACAACTCCTACCTCGAGCGGGCGTAGCCGCCGCTCTCAGCTCTCCGCGCGTCATTTCGCTTCTCCGGTCATTCGGACGGACCGTTGACCCCCGGAAAAAGCGACTTCATCACGCATATGCTGAATCAGCATAACCGCCTGATTTTGAAGGCTTTTTCTCTTGACCTGGCCTTCGGACGACCAGGATAATCCGCGCGTGCAAAGGCTTCCCAGGGCGGGGTTCCTTCCGGCGGGCGTTCTGCTCTTCCTCAGTATCAATCCTCCAGCAACGGCGGCCCCGCGGCACGCGCACAAGGCTAGCGGCCGACATGCGACGTCCGAGCAAACCCGGGGAAAGAAGACTGCGCACAAGGCCTCTCGCCGCGTCTCTCCGAAGGCCCGGCGTCACGGCAAGATCTACCAGGATGCCTCCGGCAGCGTCGCCTTCGACCGGTTCGGCGCGCTTCCGGTCTACGGGCCCTTTCTCCCGCCCGTCGTCTACGACTACCCCCGCCTCCCCTGCGAGCCGGTCGACGCCCCGATCGAGGCGCGGCTGCATGACCCGCAGGAGGATGCCGAAGTGGCGGCGGAGGGTCAGGCCGAGTTGGCGGACTTGATGGACGAGGATGCGCCTGCGCCGGCCGAGAGAGAGACACGCGTCGGGAAGGGTCTGTCCCTGGTCGCCGAAAAGCTGGGGTCCCTCTTCCGGCCCAAGTCCTCGGAGGCCGTGGTCAAGCCTCAGGACGTCGACCTGACCGAGCTGGTCTCGCAGAATTTCGAGATCCCGGTGGAAGGGGTGGATGCCCAGAAGCTCCGGGACTCCTTCCTTTCCGCGCGCGGCCGTCACCGCAAGCATCTGGCCATCGACATCGGAGCGCCGCGCGGGACTCCAGTTCTGGCCACGACCGACGGAGAGATCGTGCGCATCTCCCGCGAGCGGCGGGCGGGCAAGGCCATCTACCAGAAGGACTCCACGGGGGAGTACCTGCTCTTCTACTGCCACCTATCCCGCTATGCGAATGCCCTGGCCGCCGGCGACAAGGTCAAGAAGGGGGACGTCATCGGCTATGTCGGCGCGACCGGGCACGTGATCGGCGGCCCCCATCTGCATTTCTCCGTCACGCGGCTTCCCGAGGAGGGCAGCTTCCGGCAGGGACTGGCCATCAATCCCTATCTGCTGTTTCTGGCGGGAGTGCCGTAGACGCGTCTAAAGTCTAAAGTTTAAGGTCTAAGGAACGCGATATAGCATTTATGCTATGCCTCCAACCTTAGACTTTAGACCTTAGACTTTAAACACATTCTCGC
>DATFTF010000092.1:0-7481 GCA_035262245.1 Thermoanaerobaculia bacterium | reverse complement strand
AGCCCCGGAAAAGGGCGGCGTTGATCTTCGTGTTGGTGCGCCTGGCCACTGTGACGCTGGTCAGCCTGATCGCCGTCGCCAGGTTGAGCACGCGGCTCGAGCAGAGCAGGCAGACCGCGCATGGGAGGGGGAGACCGCCGTCGCTCCCCGGCGGGTCCGCGCTGGCCGCTTACGCCGTGGCCTTCGGCACGCCGTTTCTGTACTACGCGCGCTCCTTCTTTTCGCACGCCTGGACGGCGGCCCTTCTTTTTCTGGCCTGGGACCTGCTGCGAGCCGGAGAAGACAGGGGAGGCCGGCGACCGGCCCTGCTGCTGGCCGCGGGCTTCGTCGCGGGATGGGCGGCGATCTCCGAGTACACGGCGGCGCCGATCGGTCTCGCCCTCGCAGTGCGCGCGGCGGTCACGGCGCCCGGCTCCCGCCTGAAATCGCTCGTCCTCTTCGCCGCGGGTGCTCTGCCGCCGCTCCTGCTGCTCGCGGTATACGACGCCGCCTGCTTCGGATCGCCGTGGCGCCTCTCTTCCGCGTTGGAGGCCTTCCCGGCGTATGCGGAGCTCGCCCGAATGCCGTTGTTCGGGCTCGGCCTGCCGCGGGGGAGCGCCGTCGTGGGCACGCTGGTGTCCTGGAAGCGCGGCGCGCTCCTCTATTCGCCGTTCCTGCTCTGGGCTCCCGCTGGCTGGTGGCTCTGGTGGCGTTCGGGACAGGACCGAAGAGACTGTCTCTTCAGTCTGGCGGCGGTCCTGCTGCTGTGGATTCCGATCGTCGGCTATCAGAACTGGGATGGAGGCTGGAGTCTGGGGATGCGCTATCTCGTCCCCGCGGTGTTCTTCGCCGCGCTTGCGCTTCCCCGGGCTCTCGCTACGCCTCTCTCGCGCGGAGTCTTCCTGACCACGGTCACGTTTTCCGCTGCGCTCCACGTTCTGGCGAGCGTGAGCTGGCCGCACTTTCCGGGCACGATCTCCTGGCCCGTGGCGAACGTGTCGGCATGGCTCGTCCGGCGGGGAGCCCTGGCGCCCAACATCGGATCGCTCCTGGGCTGGCCGGCGTGGCTCTGTCTCCTCCCGCCGGTCGCGGCCGCGTCGGCCGCTCTCGTCGCGGCGGCCCGGACGCTCTCCTCCACACGTCCTCGGCGTTGGGTCGCCTGCGCGCTCGGCGCGATGTGCTTCGGCGCGACGCTCGTGCATCCGCCGACGGTCTCCTCCGCCGACGCGGCGTGGCGCGAGCGCACCGCCGGAAGGCTTCGCGACTGGCCGGTCTCGCCGCGGTGAAGTCTCCGCCCCGATATAATCCGATGTTCCGATGAAAAACGTCGCCGTGCTCGGATCCACCGGCTCGATCGGGCGTTCGGCGCTGGAGGTCCTGGAAGCGTTTCCTGGCCAGTTCCGGGCGGTCGTCCTCGCCGCGGGGCGGTCGGTGGAGCGGCTGGCCGCACAGGCGGCGGCTCACAATCCAAAACTAGTATCCGTCGCGGGGGAGGAGGAGGCTCGACGCCTCCGCGCGCTCCTGCCACCGACCTGCGCGCCGCGGATCGTCTGGGGCCCGAAGGGACTGGAGGAGGCCGCCGCGCACCCGGATGCGGACGTCGTCGTCGGCGGTCTGGTCGGCGCTCTGGGGCTGCGCTCGGCGCTCGCGGCGGTCACGGCCGGGAAGCGGCTGGCGCTCGCCAACAAGGAGACTCTCGTGGTCGCGGGCGAGCTCATCCTGGGCGAGGCGGCCAGGAGCGGCGCCGAGCTGCTGCCGGTCGACTCGGAACACTGCGCGATCCATCAGGCGCTGCGCTGTGGGCGCCCGACGGAAGTGGAGTCTCTGATCCTGACCGCCTCCGGCGGCCCCTTTCGCGAGCGGGACCTGGCGACCTTTCCGGCGATCACCGTCGAAGACGCCCTGGCCCATCCCACGTGGAAGATGGGGCCCAAGATCACGATCGATTCGGCCACCATGATGAACAAAGGTTTGGAGATCATCGAAGCTCATTTCCTCTTCGGGCTCCCGGGGCCGGCGATCGACGTCGTCATTCATCCGCAATCGATCGTTCATTCGCTGGTCCAGTTCGTCGACGGCTCACTCGTGGCGCAGCTCGCCCGCAACGACATGAAGTTTCCGATCCTCTACGCCTTGGGCTTCCCGGAGCGGATGGCCAACGCGTTCGGCCGCCTGGACCTGGTGGCCGCGCGCCGCCTCGACTTTTCCGAGGTCGAGCCGGAGCGATACCCGGCGGTGGGCATTGCCCGAGCGGCGCTGGCCGAGGGCGGCGGCGCTCCGGCGGTCGTCAACGCGGCCAACGAGGTCGCCGTCGACGCCTTCCTCCGAGGGAAGATTTCCTTCCCGGACATCGTTCATGTGGTGGCAGAAACGGCGGAAGTCGTGGGTGGGCAGCCCGCGCCGCGATCGCTGGAGGAGGCCGAGGAGATCGATCGCATCGCGCGCGGCCGGGCGGCGAGCGTTGCTCATCGGCTCTCCGGAGCAACGGTCGCAAACTAGCAGGCTGCTGAAAAAAATGGATGCGGGCGTCGCGTCAGGGCTTTTGCAGTTCACAGCGACAAGAAGGATTGATTTGATTCCAGACCGGGTCGTACTCCAGAGCTTGGTGCGCTGTGGGCAAAAGCCCTGCCTCCGCAAGCGGTTGCGGCGGCGCGGGGCCGTCTCCGGCGTTACCGCTCCTCGACGATGCGCTCCGGCATCGCCTTCGTCGCGGTGCCTTGGATCCGACCCCACGGCGCTCGCAACGCCGCTCCACACCATTTTTCAGCAACCTGCTGCCGGCCCCTCGAGGAGAACTCGTTGAACTACATCGAGAACATTCTGGCCCTCGTTCTGGTGCTCTCTGTCCTGGTCTTCGTCCACGAGTTCGGCCATTTCGCCGTTGCCAAGGCGTTCGGCTTCCCGGTCGAGGTCTTCTCCTTCGGCTTCGGCAAGCGGCTTTTCGGATTCAAACGCAACGGAACCGACTATCGGGTCTCGGCGCTGCCGCTGGGCGGATACGTGAGGGTCATCGGCCTAGGGCCGGACGAGTCGACCCTGGCGGAGGGCACGTCGGTCGAGGCGCCGGCGGTCGGAAAGCGGTGGCAGCGCGGGCTCATTCTTCTGGCCGGTCCGGTCATGAATTTCGTGCTGGCCATCGTCCTCTACGCCGCGGTCCTGGCCATCGGGGTCAAGGTTCCCGTCTATCAGCTCGCGCCTCCGCTCGTGCAGGTGGTGGAGAAGGACTCCCCCGGAGAGCAGGCCGGGTTCCTGCCCGGCGACCTCATCCTGTCGATCGACGGGCACGCGACTCCGCAGTGGCAGGACGCCGAGTTCATCTTCGCCATGAACGCGCGGGAGCGCCTCGACGTTCTGGTCGCGCGCGGCAGTCAGCGCCTCCACATCCCGGTGACGCCGAAGGCCGAGAGCAAGTACGACATGGGCCAGGTCGGCCTCGAGCCGGGCGTTCCGGTCGAGCCCCGGCTGCAGTCGGTCACCGCCGGGGACCCCGCCGACCGCGCCGGCCTGAGGCCGGGCGATGTGATTCTCGCCGTGGCCGGCACGCCGATCCGGGCGTTCCCCCAGGAAGTCTTTCCCAAATTCGTGTCCTCGGTCGCCGCCGCGTCTCCCGGCCCCTTCGACATCACCTACCGAAGAAAGGACAAGGTCGGTACGGCCCGCATCTCGCCGCGCAAGGACGCCGACGGCGTCTGGAGAGTCGGCGCCGGAGTCGTCGCCGACCTCGAGGAAGTCACCCAGCGCTTCCCGCTGCCGCGCGCCTTGGTGGAGAGCTGGAACCGGGTGCGCAAGGATTTCCGAACGACGCTGTCGGTGATCGGGCGGCTCTTCCGAGGGCGCGCCAGCATGCGAACCATGTCCGGGCCCATCGACATCGCCAAGTTCTCAGGAGCGGAAGCGCGGCGCGGCGCGGTCCCGCTGGTGGCGCTCATGGCCGGGATTTCCCTGCAGCTGGGAATCTTCAACCTGCTGCCGATCCCGGTCCTCGACGGCGGACATCTCTTCCTGCTCTGTCTGGAGGGAGCGGCGCGACGCGACTTCTCTCTGCGGGTCAAGGAGCGCATCCTTCAGGTCGGTTTCGTCCTGATCCTGGCTCTCGTGTCGGTCATCCTCTACAACGACCTGGCCAAGAACCTGCCGGCGAGGTGGTGGCCGTTCTAACCGTCGCCGGAGCTGCGCTTCGGGATCTGCGCGCGTAGCGCGCACCGGCCCGCCGCTCGGCCAAAGGGCCTCGACGGCGGACCTGATCCCGAAGCTCCGCTCCGGCTCCCGCAACGCGAGTCGTTTCGCGAATCCAGTTCGCGAAACTTGGTCGCGTTGCGAAGGGCACGACCAGGGCCCTCAATCGCCCGATCACGTTGCGATCACGCTGCGATCCCGCTGCGATCCCTACCGGAGCTTGGGCACCTGGGCGATGATCCAGGCGGAGAGCTTGAGGCAGACTGCGAGCCAGAGAAGCGCGCCCGCGCCCAGGACGGCGAGGATCTTCCACTTCCTCTGACGCCACCACTCCCGGACTGCCAGAGCTCCCGTGACCGCAAACGGCGTCCAGAAAAGCTCAAACGCAGTGGCGAAGCGGCTCTCGACCGCCGTGGGAACGTAAATGGCCAGCGACGCCGCGGCCGCGGCGAGAAACGACAGGGTGGCGAACCGCCGGGGATCCCGGGCCAGGGGACTCTGGCCGGCGAGCGCGAGGACGGCTCCCAAGGCTCCTGTGAGCACAAAGAGAAACTGCACTGCCTGAAGCGGCCAGCGGTACGGAGGATGACGGTCGCGGCTGTAGGTGAAGAGAGAGTCCTGATCCAGGACGGCAAAGAGGTGGAGCGCGCAGGTGGCCAGATAGGCGAACGGCCGTCTCAAAGCGAAGGCTCGGGTTCCCTCGCCGCGGTAGAGAGGATTGACGTAATCGATCTGGGGACTGGCTCCCGGACTGACGTCCGTGGCGTATTTGAGACGGGCGATGCCCATTTCCACCTGCTCTCGGTAGAGGTGCTCGACGACCAGGGGCTCGGCACGGCCGTAAGCCTTCCGGTTGACTGCGGCCTGAGGCAGAAAAGGGAGGGCCGCGACGAGGAGCAGCAGAGGGAGGATCGCCAGGCGAAGCTCGCGCCAGAGCGCCTGCCTGACGATCCACAGGCCGAACACGACCGCCAGCACGGAGATCGCCGCCGGCCGCACCGCTGCCGCCAGAGCCGCAAGGAAGAGCGAGCCGACCGCTGCCGCCGGAGGGCTCTGAGTGCGCGCGGGGAAGTCGCGCTTCAACGCCAGGAGGACCGCGGTGAAGGAGAGAACCGCCGCGAGGAGATCGGAGAGAGTTTCCGTGGCCCGGGCCAGCAGGAACGGGTTGAGGGCGACCGCGGCGTAGGTCGAGCGCCGCGCGGCGTCCGACCGGAACAGGTCTCCGAGCAGGCGCGCGGCGAACGCGGCGGCGGCGAGCAGCAGACCGAGCTGCACGTGGAAGACCACGACACGGACTGTCGCCGGAGCGGCCTCCCGAAAGCCGCTGCAGAAGGCGACGAACAGCGGATAGGCGTAAGTTCGCGACGGAAACGCCACGGCAAACAGGCCGCCCTTCACAATTCGCTGTGAGAGGACGTAGTACCCGTAGGCGTCGTAGATTGGACCGGGGTACTGCAGGAAAAAGAGGATTTCGGCGAGCGCGACGGCGGCCAGCGTGGACGCGATCCAGAAGGTTTTGGGTCTGTTGGGCATTCGGCGCGCATTATCAGCGAAGCGTGCGGACTAGAATCCAGCCGAGGTACGCGCGCTGCGAGTCGAAGTTCCGGCCCTCTGGCTGACGTACGCGGTCGCGGCGAGCGCCTCGGTCTGGCTCGCCCGCCGGTTCGTCGGCGCGATCGGGCGGGGGGCGGCGGTGGCGCTGGCGCTCGGCCCGCTCCTCTTGACCGGCAAGGCAATGCTGGTCGCGCGCCTCTACGGCCCTTCGGATCTCTTCTATGCCGGCGAGCCGTGGTTGCGGATCGCCGCCGCGCAGGGCGTCGATCGAATCCACAATCCGATCCTCTCCGACCTGGCCTTCGCCAATCTGCCGTGGCGGGCGGCCGTGCGCGAGGCCTTCGCCAACGGCCGGTTTCCCTTCTGGAACCGGTTCGTTCTCGGCGGGACGCCCCTTCTGGCGACCGCGCAGGCCGCGATCTTCCATCCGTCGACGTGGATCGGGATCTTTCTTCCGGTCCCGCTCTCCTGGACTTTCTCCTGCACGTTCACGCTCTTCCTGGCGCTTCTCGCCGCATTTCTCTTTTTCCGCGATTTCGACCTCTCCGAGATCGCCTCGCTCGCGGGAAGCATCGGGTGGGCCTTCTCGACGTTCGTGGTCTTCTGGGACGGTTGGAGCGTCGGGACATCGATCGCCGCGCTGCCGCTGCTTCTTCTTGGCCTGCGGCGCATCGTTCGCGGCGCGGCCGGATCGGCCGGCTTGACGGTCACGGCGGTTCTCCTCACGGTGGCCGGCGGACATCCGGAGACGTGGCTGCACGCCGGAGCCGCTGCCGCGCTGTACTTCGTGTGGGAGCTCTTCGGGGCGGGCCGAACCGCCGTCGCGCGCGCGTTGGGGCGGGCCGCTTGGGCCGCGCTTCTGGCCCTCCTTCTCGCGGCGCCCCAGATCGTGCCGCTCCTGGAGGCCATTCCACACTCCGCGGAGTACCGGACCCGCCGTGAAGCGCTCGCGCTCGGGCGTTCGAGCCAGTCGGTGTCCGGGGCGGAGTCGCTCCGGCGGATGCTTCCGGCCGTCCTTCCCTTCGTGCACGGGATCTACGGCAAGAGCCCGGTCCAGGCGCAGAGGGCCGACGGCTCGGGCGTGCCGCTGGCCTATGCCGGAGCCCTGCTCTTTCCCCTGGCGGCTCTCGGGATTCTGTCCCGGCGCCGCGGGCAGCGCGGGCCCACAATATTTATATTGTACCTCGCATCCGGCGTCCTCTGCGGCGCGAGCGCGCCGGGTTTGCTCGACCTGCTGACCCGTCTTCCCGGGTTCGCGCTGGCCCTGAACTATCGGCTGGTCTTTCTGACCGCGCTCGGACTGGCCGGGCTCGCGGCCTACGGCGTCGAGGCGGTGCGGGAGGGGGAAGGGCGTCGGGCCGCCGCGCTGGCCGCGGCCTGCGCCGTGGCGCTCGCTGCGACCGCGATCTCCGCTCGCGACGTGTTTGCCGAGCGAGGCCTTTCCTCCCGCTTCGTCCAGAGCGGTCTGGCAGCCGAGACCGTTCCTCTCATTCTTTTCGCCGGAGTGGCTGCCCTGCCGGGACCCGGGCGGCGCGCCGCCCTCGCCGCAGCCGTCCTGCTCGCCGGAGAGCGCGGCGTGGAAATGGTCGGGACCTACCCCACGCTTCCGGCCACGACTCTCGCGCCTCGACTCGGCGCGCTCGAGAGGATTCCGCCGGCGCCGCCGGCCCGGGTCGTGGCGTCCGGCTATACCTTCCGCCCCAACGCCGCAACGCTCTACGGCCTCCAAGACATTCGAGGCTACGAATCCATCGTGCTGGACCGGCTCGCCG
>DATFTF010000091.1:0-11659 GCA_035262245.1 Thermoanaerobaculia bacterium | reverse complement strand
CCTGGCCGTTCAAGTACGCCTTGCCCTGCTTGGTGTTGACGTTGAAAAGAACCACGAACGGGGCTCCCGACTTGTCGCTCCCCGAGACCCGATAGTCGCCGGTATAGCGGTCCCAGGCGTGGGAGAAGCGGGCCACGGTCTTGCCGTCGCGGTCGACGACGAAATCGAACCGCAGCTGCCGTGCCTTCTCCCAGGCGCTCTGCCCGCCGAGCGAGGCGATCAGCTCCTTGCCGATGGCGTCGGCCTTCGCATCGCGGTCGGCGGCGGCCGCGGACAGGGTGGCGGCGAAGAGGACGGAAAAGATCGTGCCGGTCTTGAGTGCTCTCATGATCCGCGATCATAACTGCAGCGCAGGCGGTCGCTACGCGACCGGCGCTGCGAATTTTCCAGACCAGAGCCAATCCGGGAACCTCGCCTTAGGGCCCTGCGGCCCGGTCCAGGCCCTCTGAATTGTTAAGCTTAGGAGAGCCATGACGCGCCCAGGGACGGAGCTCGAGCGCATGCCCAGAGAGCTGGAGGCGCTTTTTTCCGGCGAGGGGTTTGCGGCGCGGCATGGGGTGGCTCTTCCCTTCGTCACTGTGGATCCCGAAGGCTATCCGCGCGCCGCGCTGCTCTCGTTCGGCGAGATCCGGGCGCGGTCCCGGCAGGAGCTCACCGTCGCGGTTCGGGCCGGCAGCCATACAGCGGCCAATCTGATCCGCCGCAGGACGGCGATGATCTCGTATCTCGCGCGCGGCCACGCGGTTTGGGTCCAGGTGCGCGCCGGCCGCGGGCGCACCTCGATGTTCGATCCCGATCGACAGATTTTTCCGCTCACCGTCGTGCGGGTGAAGATCGACGCCGCCGGTCCGGAGGAGGGGGACGCCGAGCTTCTGACCGGCCCTATTCTGACGACGAGCCATCCGGAGCGCATCTTTTCCGCTCCGCTCTTCGAGGAGCTCGGAAAGGGGCCGGTGGAGTGAAATTCGACGGCCGCACCGTCCTGGTGACCGGAGCGGGCCGAGGGATCGGCCGGTCGATCGCGTTGCGGTTCGCCGAAGAAGGCGCCTCGGTGGCCCTGGTCTCGCGGACCGAGCGGGAACTGCTGGAGACCGCCCGCAGGGTGGAGAAGACCGGCGCGCGCTCGGTGGCCATTCCCACCGACGTCCGTTCCCCGGACGCGGCCCGGGCCTGCGTCGACCGGGCGGAAGCCCGGCTGGGACCGATCGACGTGCTCGTCAACAATGCCGGCGTCTTTCTCTATCGCCCTTTCCTGAAGCTCTCGCCGGAGGACTGGGAATCCACGCTGGCCACCAATCTGACCGGCGCGGCGAATTTCTGCCGCGCCGTTTTGCCCGGCATGGTCTCGCGGCGGCGCGGCCGCATCGTGAACGTCTCCTCGGTGCACGGTATGCGCGGCGACGCCAACCTCGCGGCCCACAGCGCCGCGAAGTTCGGGCTGATCGGCTTGACCCAGAGCCTGGCCCGCGAATTCCGCCAGCACAACATAGCGGTCAACGCAGTCTGTCCGGGCTCGGTCGAGAATCGCATCGACGAGGCCGGCGCCGCCAACCGAAAAGCGCCGCTCCTGGAGAAACTCTGGCCGCGCGACGTGGCCCGCACGGTGCTCTTTCTGGCTTCCGATGACGCCGCCGCGATCACCGGTGTCGCGCTGGAGATCCCGGGGGGGACGCACCTGGTGTTCGAGACCGGGCGCCGGAAGGCGTGAGGATTTCTTCGTTTTTGTTCGCGGCGCGACCAAGTTTCGCGAACTGGATTCGCGAAACGACTCGCGACGCGGGAGCCGGAGCGGAGCCTCGGGATCAGGCGTCCGGTCGAGCCCGCATCCGGGCGAGCCGGACGCCGGTGCGCCAGAGGCGCAGATCACGATGCGGAGCGCAGGCGACGTGAGGCGAGGGGCTTACGAAGAGGCGGTGGCGGGGTTTGAAGCGATCGCTTCCTCGCGGAGCTTCAAGGCCAGGTCGGGCAGGTTGGTGGTGACCGAGGCCACGCCCAGGCCGAAGAGCCGGCGAATCTCTTCGGGGGAATCCGCGGTCCACGGGTGAACGGAGAGGCCGGCCGCGTCTGCCTGCGTCATCAACTGTCCGGTGACCAGGTCCGTCCTCGGGCCGATCGCGTCGACCGGAGGAAAGAGCGGCGTCCGCTGCCCGGCCTCGGGCAGGGCCACCGGATGGTCGAGGAGAAAGCTCGTTGCGATCTCGGCGTCCGCGTCGCGCAGCTTGCGGAGAAACTCGGCGGAGAAGGAGGCCACCAGGCAGCGACGCGTCACGCCATACTCGGCGGCCAGGCGCGAAACCCGCCGGGCCATCTGCGCAAGCTGCGTGTCCCGGCCCACCTTCACCTCGATGACGTAGCGCAGCGCGTGCCCGTAGCGGAAGAAGACCTCCTCGAGCCTCGGAATCCTGTAATCGCCCAGATCGGACGGCAACGTCAGGCGCTCGATCTCCCGGGACGTGAAGCTCCGGACCGCAATGCGCTGCGAGCCGAGGGCGATCTCCTCATCGTGAAAGAGCACCGCCTCTCCTTCACGGGTCTGCCGCAGGTCGAACTCGACGGCGTCGACGCGCAGGCTCTCGGCCCAGTCGAGGCTGTCCAGCGTGTTCTCCCGGGCGCGGCGCGGCGCGCCCCGGTGACCGACGATCCAGATTCCGTGCGGTTGTTTCCAGTCGCTCATCGGAGGTGGAGTTTAAGGTTTAAAGTCTAAAGTCTAAGTTCGACTTTTATCTCTTAGACCTTAGACCTTAGACCTTAGACCTTAGACCGCCTTCGATCTCTTCCAGGATCGCTTCGAGCGCGGCGTCCGGATCCGCCGCCGCGGTGATCGGGCGGCCGATCACGAGGAGGTCCGCTCCCGCGGCGGCTGCTTGCGACGGCGTCGCCAGCCTCTTCTGATCGCCCGACTCGGCGCCAGCCGGCCGGATTCCGGGAACCACGGTCCGGAATTCCGCGCCGCATGCCGCGCGCACGGACGCGATCTCACCGGGCGAGCACACGACGCCGTCCAGCCCGCATTCCTGAGCCAGCGCAGCCAGCCGCCGCACGATGCCTTCGGGATGGCCGGCCATGGGCAGGTCGGCCAGCGCCGCAGGATCGAGCGAAGTGAGCAGCGTGACGGCGACTAAGAGCGGACCGTCCGGCGGAAGAGCTTCGCGAGCGGCGCGGAGCATCGTGCGCCCCCCGGAGGCGTGCACGTTGATCATCGAGGCGCCGGACCGCGCCGCGGCGGCCGCGGCGCGAGCAACGGTGTGCGGAATGTCGTGCAGCTTCAGATCGAGGAAGACCCGTGCAAATCCGGCGACCTCACCGACCACTTCCGGGCCATGGGCTACGAAGGCCTCCAACCCGATCTTGAGCCATCCGACGCGAGGGCCGAACCGCCGTGCGGCGTCGAGGATCTCGCCGCGGCCGGCAAAATCGAGAGCCACGCAGACGCGCTCCGCCGCGGTCTTCTCGCGCCCCGCCATCACTGCGTCACCCCTCCGCCCCGGCGTCGGCCGCGGCGGTTCCGGAGCGCAGGGCCCGCCCGATGAGCGAGGCCGCCGAGCGCCCGCGCGCGGAGCAATAGGCTTCGAGCTCGTCGACGAGACGCTGAGAGACCCCCGGATCTTTGAAATTCGCCGTACCGACCTGAACCGCCCACGCGCCGGCGGCCAGAAATTCCAGCACGTCGGAGAGCCCTTCGATGCCGCCGATTCCCATGAGCGGCGCATCCGGGAGCGCGCGGGCGACCTGATAAACCATCCGCACCGCCAGAGGCCGGATGGCCGGGCCGGACAAACCGCCTGTGCCGAAGGAGAGGCGCGGCCGCGCGGTCTCCGGGTCGATGGCCATGCCGACGAACGTGTTGACGAGGGAGAGCACGTCGGCCCCCGCCTCCCGGGCGGCGCGGGCCGATTCGACCAGGTCGGGCGCGTTGGGCGAGAGCTTCACGATCAGAGGCCGGCGCGTCGCCGCCCGCACACGGGAGACGAGCGACGCCGTCGCCGACGGGGAGTTGCCGAAGAGCATTCCCCCGCGCGCGACGTTGGGGCAGGAGATGTTCAGCTCGATGGCCGCGAGCCCCTCCGCCCTCTCCAGCGCCTCCACCACCGCGACGTAGTCTTCCTCGACGTCTCCCCAGACGTTGGCGATGACGGTCGCTCCGAGCTGCCGCAGCCTGGGGAGTTTCTCCTCCAGAAACACCGCCGTGCCTACGTTCTGCAGCCCGATAGCATTCAACATTCCCGCAGGCGTCTCGCAGATGCGCGGCGGCGAATTCCCGGCGTGCGGCTGGAGCGAAAGGCCCTTCGTGCAGAGACCCCCGAGGCGGGACAGGTCCACGAAGTCGGTGAACTCCAGGCCATAGCCGAAGGTGCCGCTAGCGGTCAGGATCGGGTTCTTGAGCGTGAGCGGGCCCAAGCGAACCTGGAGACCGCCGGAACCGCTCACCACCGCACGACCTCCGGCGCCAGTATCGGACCCGCCGTGCAGGACACAATATATGTATTGTTAACGCTTGGCAGCACGCATCCCAGGCAGGCGCCGAAGCCGCAGCCCATGGCCGCCTCGGTCGAGAATTCCGCCGGCACGCCGAGCCTGGCCACGATCGGCGCCAGCGCGGCGAACATCGGCATCGGTCCGCAGGCGTAGGCGCGCGCATATCCGCCGCGGACGGCGCGCCGGGCAAACGCGTCGGTCACGAAGCCCTTCTCCCCGGCCGAGCCGTCGTCGGTGGCCAGGACCGTCTTCCCTGCGGTCAGGCCGACGAATCGCGAAGCCAGAGCGATTTCCCGGGCGCTGCGGCCCCCGAGGTAGAAGTCCGCGGCGATCGAGCGGGCGGCGAGCGCCTTCAAGAGCAGCGGGAATGGCGCCGCGCCGATGCCCCCGGCCACGATCGCTACGCGGGCACCTGCGGACAGGTCATCGGTGCGGAACGCATTCCCCAGCGGCCCGAGCAGCCGTGCCTCGCTCCCCTCCCCGAGATTCTCCAGCGCCGCCGTTCCGGGGCCGATGGTCTTGACGAGGAATTCCACCTCGCCCGAGGACGGCTCGGCGTCCGCTACCGAGTAGGCGCGGCGGAGATACGGCCGCACGCGGCCGGGAATCTCCAGCATGACGAACTGGCCGGGCGCAATTTGGCGGGCAAGAAGAGGCGCCTGAAAGATCGCGGAGAAAAGGCCGGCGGAGAATTCCTGGCGGCGAAGGAGACGGGCTTTGTGATCGGACCTCAACGCCCGGAATTCTACGTCACGGTCGGCGTCGTCAGGCCGCGGCGCCCACGGCGCCTTAAGAACGTCTCAGGGTTGGATGAGAAGAAGCTGAGAACAAGATGGGAGAAATCTCAATGACGGAATCTCGGCTCCGCCGGCCGGTTACTTCTCCACATGAGAACCACAGAATTTCTCCCGCGGGGAATCGTGCGCAGCGTTCTTCTCCTCCTGGCTCTTCTGTCGATTTCTCCCGTTCTACGGGGAGCCGACACCGTCACTCTGCCGGTCGCGGTCTCGACCGTAGGACGCGGAGGAGTCCCCTTCGTTTCGGACGTGCGCGTCTTCAACACGTCCTACACCGACGTCCTGACCGTGACGGCCATCTTCCGGTCGGGCAATCAGCAGCGGACGTTCCAGCTCGCGGCTCGCGAGGCCAAGGCGTTCGACGATATCTGCGCGAGTCTCTTCGGCGCGACCGGATCGCTCTCGGCCATCGATTTCCTTCACGACGGCCCGCCCGGCGCGCTGGCGGTGACCTCGCAACTGCGGTCCCCGGCCGGCGGAGGCGGGCACGTCGGGACCTTCGTGCCGGGTCTGCCGCAGTCAGCGGCGCAGCCGGTGATCGTGGTGACCAGCCTGGTCAACGGAGAAGCGCGGACGAACGTCGGCGTCTACAACCCCAACGACGTCGCGGTCACCGCGGCCGTCCGCCTGTTCGATGGGCCGGTGCTTCTGGGAACGCTGCCTATCTCGCTCGGAGCCCACGCGGTCAGCCAGTACAACGACATCTATCGCATGCTCGGCTTCGAGACGCTCGAAACCACCGACGGATATGCCACGGTCGAGAGCGACGATGGACGGTCGCCTCTCTTCGCATACGCTGCGGAAGCTGACAACGCCTCCGGCGATCTGATCCTGGTCGTGGGCTTGCCCGACGCGGCTGCGCCGGCCGGCTTCCACCCGCCGACGCCGACGGCAACGCCGACCGCATCAGCTCCCCCGCCGCCCTCGCCGACGCCCACACCCACGGCGCCGCCCGCGGTCACCGTAGTCAATCTCGTCGCTACCGACTTCCAATGGGACTTCGATGGCGGCGGCCGAAGCTTCGTAATGCACGTGGGTCAGACCTACGAGCTGCACGTTCGCAGCGGAGATCCGACCGGGCGCGCCGCGCACGGGTTCGGAGGCATCCCGGGCCTGGCCCTGCCGGCGAAGGCCTTGCAGCCCGGCAGTCCTGACGCGATCTTTCGCGTTACCCCGACGGCCGCCCAGGTGGGCACCTTCGCGTTCGCCTGCAACATGCCGAGCTGCGGCGGCGGACATTCGAGCATGGTCGCGTCGATCCAGGTCGTGCCGTAACGCCTCGGATCGGAGGACGCCGGCCAGGAACGTGAGATGCTCAAGCGCCTCGGTGGCGGCCGCTCGCGGCGGTTCTGAGACCGCGAGCGGCTGCCGCGTCGGCGCGCCCGGAAGGGAGGGTGAGCCCGCCATGCCCACGAAGGCCGACAGAAAAAAGGGAGAGTCCGACTCGGCACCGGTTCCCTCCGCCTTCCGACCGGCGGCCGCGGCGTTTGCCGGGGACAGGCGGGTGACCCTGGAGAAGGGGTGGGGAGCCGGCAATCTCGTTCTGAAATTGAACGGAAAGATCTTCGTCATGCTTCACAAGGGCGACCTGGTGGCCAAGCTCCCGGAATCCAGAGTCGACGAGCTCGTCGAAAAGCGCGCGGGCACTCGGTTCGATCCGCGCGGCGACGGCCGTGAGATGAAGGAGTGGATCGTCGTCCCAGAAGGAGGACCGAGCTGGGTGGATCTGGCCCGGGAGGCTCACGGGTTTGGAAAGGCCTCCGCCGCGGCCGGCCGGCGCAAGCCCGGCTCGCGAAAAAAGACGTAAGCCCGTGTCGATCTCCAGGGGCCTCGTTCGCCTGTCCAGGTAGAGAAAGGAGGCCCCCATGCAGTACCTGTTGCTGATCTACGAGGAAGAGAAGCGCTTTGCGAACCTGAGCAAGCCCGATTTCGAGAAGGAACTGGCCGAGTATCGCGCCTTCGGGAAGGAATACGCCAGGGCGATCAAGGGGGGCGATGCTCTGCAGCCCACCAACTCCGCCACCACCGTGCGGCTGCGCAACGGCAAACGGCTCACAACCGACGGTCCGTTCGCCGAAACCAAGGAGCAGCTGGGAGGCTACTACTTGGTCGACGCGGACGATCTCGACGGAGCCCTGGAAATGGCGGCGAAGATCCCCGGCGCGCGCTTCGGATCGATCGAGGTGCGTCCCATCATGAAGTTCTCGTAGCGTGACGGAGAGAGGCAGGGTGGCGGTGGCCGCGGACGCCGGTGAGCTCGATCGCCTGTTCCGCGCGGAATGGGGCCGACTGCTGTCGGCCCTCATCCGCGATTTCGGCGACTTCGATCTCGCGGAGGAGGCGTTGCAGGAGGCGTTCACGTCGGCCCACGTCGAATGGGGCAAGGGCGTGCCGCGAAACCCGCGGGGCTGGCTCTATATCGCCGCCCGGCACAATGCGATCGATCGCCTGCGGCGGCGCACGCGGCTGGTGGGAATCCAGTCGCAGCTCGCCCGAGCCGACGCCGGCGAGGCGCCGACCGCCGATCTCTTGGAGGAGGAACGGGCCGTGCCGGACGAACGCCTTCGCCTGATCTTCACCTGCTGCCACCCCGCGCTCGCCTTCGAGGCTCAGGTGGCTCTGACACTCCGGACCCTCTGCGGCTTGAAGACCGAAGAGATCGCGAGCGCCTTCCTGGTCCCAACGACCACGATGGCCCAGCGGCTCGTGCGCGCCAAAGGAAAGATCCGCGCGGCGGGCATCCCCTACCAAGTTCCCTCGGCGCCGGACCTGCCCGAGCGCCTCTCCGCCGTGATGGCGGTCATCTATCTCGTTTTCAACGAGGGCTACACCGCGAGTCAGGGAGAGTCCCTTTTGCGCGCCGAGCTCTGCGACGAAGCGATCCGGCTGGCCCGGCTCCTGTGCGAGCACCTGCCCGCTCCGTCGGCGGAAGTCGAGGGGCTGCTTGCGCTCATGCTTCTTCAGGACGCCCGCCGCGCGGCCCGCGTGGACGGAAACGGAGAGCTGGTTCTTCTCGCAGCGCAGGATCGCTCCCGATGGAACCGCCCGCAAATCGAAGAAGGGCTCACACTCCTGCAGCTCGCGCTGCGGCGCGGCCCGCCGGGCCCCTACGCGCTGGAGGCGGCGATCGCGGCCGTCCATGCGGAGGCCAGGGCTGCCGCGGAAACGGACTGGAAGCAGATCACCGGGCTCTATCGCCGGCTCTATACCGTGCACCCGTCGCCGGTCGTGGCCTTGAATGGCGCGGTGGCTCTGGCAATGGCCGCGGGCGCGCAAGCCGCTCTGCCTCTGGTCGAAGCGTTCGAAGAAGAGCTCTCCGACTATCACCTCTGGCACGCCACGCGCGCCGACCTGCTGCGCCGGCTGGGCCGACGGGAAGAGGCGGCCGCGTGCTACCGCCGGGCCTGCGCGCTGGCGCAGAACGAGGCGCAGCGGCGCTTTCTCGAGAGGCGTCTGGCCGAGCTCGGCGATTAGCCTGTCGATTTGGCGGCCTCCCGCTCGTCTTCCTATTGGGAAAGGAGAAAGCTCATGTCTCCCAATATTTCGCAGTCGACCCGGCCGGCATCCCGCTCCCGGGCTCCCAGACCAGCGATGATGATCCGGCGCGCCGTTCTTCGTGACGCCCCGGCGCTGACGAGATTGATGCAGGAATCCTCCGCCTACGAAGGGGCGCATCGCGCCATTCTCGACGGCTACGTCGTCTCCGAGAGCCAGATCCGCGCCAGTCAGGTCTACCTCGCCGAGCGGGATTCCGCCCTCGTCGGTTTCTATCGCCTCGTTCTCACCGAGGCCGAGGGAGAGCTCGACCTGATGTTCGTGGCCGACGCGGCACAGGGACAGGGCGTGGGCGCGGCGCTCTTTCGGCACATGCAGAAGGTCGCTCGAGCGCTCCATTGCCGGAGAGTCCTGATCGTGTCCCACCCTCCGGCGGAGCCGTTCTATCTGCGCATGGGCGCCCTGCGTATCGCCACGAGGCTGCCGGACGGAAAGGTGACCTGGCCCCGGCCGGTGCTGGTGTTGCCTCTGCGTTAGCCCCGCCACGCGACGAGACAGCAAGTGAGATCCCGGACTGCCTGTCCTCAGGCGGGTTCGGGTTCTCCGCTCAGAGCCGGAGGCCGCCGCTCACCTCGATGTATTGACCGGTGACGAATCCGCTCTCCTTCGAAGCAAGAAAAGCGGCGACCCCGGCGACGTCGGCGGCCTCGCCGAGGCGGGCCAGCGCGGTCTGCCCTTCCAGCATCTTGCGCACTTCCGGCGGACGCAGCGCCTCCGCGTTGATGTCGGTCTGCACGACGCCGGGAGCGATCGTGTTGACCGTGATCTTCCGACGCCCCAGGTCCTGGGACAGCCCCAGCGTGAAGGCATCCAACGCCGCCTTGGTCATGCCGTAGGGCACGGCGATCGGAGACAGCGTCGCGTGTCGCGAGGCGACCGAGGAGATGTTGATGATTCTTCCTCCGTCTCGCATTCGCGTCAGCGCCAGCTGCGTGACGCGAAAGGCGCCCCGGACATTCACGGCGAAGAGATGATCGAACTGCTGCGGTGTCAGCTGCTGGTAGTGCGCGGGAGAGCTCCTCCCCGCGTTGTTCACCAGAATGTCGAGGGCGTTCGTGTCGACTCGAGACTTGAGCTCGAAGTCGACCGTCTGAAACAGAGATTGGATCTGCTCCAAAGACGACAAGTCGGCCGCGGCGGCGAACGCTCTTCCTCCCCTCGCTTCGATGGACCTGACGGTGTCGTCGGCAGCGGCAGCGTTGCTGCCAAAGTGCACGACCACAGTCGCGCCGTCCTCAGCGAGGCGCTCGCCAATTGCCCGCCCGATGCCGCGGCTGCCGCCTGTGACGAGGGCGACCTTGCCGTCGAGGGCGGCGCGTGAGCGAGTCATCGACGTGCTTCTCCGGCCATCGACTCGTGGGCCTTTCGGTGCCACTCATCGAGCCGTGCCTTGCGGTCCCGACGCCAATCCTCCCGCCCACGCCAACCGCCCCACCAGAGGCTCCGGCGGACCAGGGCGAAGATCAGAAACACCAGCAACAGCGGGAAGAAAAACCCCAGAGGATGAAAATAGCCCGGCCAATAGGGATAGCCGGCCGGTCCGGTCGGCAGCTTCCCACTCATCTCGAGACCATGCGCGACCCCGGCGCGATACTCGTAAACGCCGACCGCGCCTATTGCAGCAATCGCCAGCAACGCCGCCAGAGCGATCGAAACAAGTCTTCTATTCATCACAGCCTCCTTCATTTATTTATACTGACTGTATAGCTAAAAAGTTTCAGGAATTCCGAAGATTGCGATAACTTAAGCTTTCCGAGAGATTTATGTGCCCTCGACCCTACCGCCTCGGGCGCCGCCTGGCCGCTGGTGAGAAGACCCGGGCACAGATCGTCGCCGCCGCGAGAAAAGTCCTGATGGCTCCGGAGGGGCCTGCCGCGTTCTCGATCGACGCCGTCGCACATGAGGCCGGCGTCTCGCGGATGACCGTTTATTACCGCTTCGAGTCCCGGCGCGGCTTGCTCGAGGCTCTCTTCGACGACCTTGCCGCGAGGGGTCGGATGGACAGACTGGCGGGAGCGTTCCGGCATGCGGACCCGGTGGAGGCTCTGTCGGAGTTCATCGGTGTCTTCACCGGCTTCTGGGCCTCGGGACGGCTCCTGATACGGCGCCTGCACGGCATGGGCACGATGGACCCGGAGCTGGGAAGGGCGTTGCGCGCACGCGAGGAGAGACGGCGCCATGGACTCGACGTCCTCGTGCGGCGGATCGCCGAGCGGCGGAGCCTGCCGCCTTCGATGACGCCCGAGGACGTCGTGGACCTTCTTTTCGCGCTGACGAGCTTCGAGACCTTCGATGCCCTGGTGAGCGGAAAGCGTCGCCCTCGCGATGTTGCGGCTCTGATCCGACGCCTTGCGACATTCGTGGCGCTCGGGGAAACCTCCCGAATCTCCTGATCCCTGGTTATCGCTGGAGGGCCGCCCGTTTGCGGCGCAGCAGGGCCTGTTGCGGCGCAGAAGACTGGTGCTCGAGAGCGCGGTCCAGGTACGCGCGAGCCTCCTCCAGGTTGCCGAGCGAGGCGTGCAGGTCCGCGTAGGCCGCCAGGGCGTAGGGATAGCGCGCCAGAACTTCGCGCTCCGGAATCGCGTCGAGCTCGTCCAGGCCGGACCGCGCTCCCGAGCGCATCGCGACGGCCAGCGCCCGGTTGACGTCGACGACGAGGGAAGGTGCAATCTGTCTCAACATGTCGTAGAGCTCGACGATCCGCGCCCAGTCGGTCGCAGCGTAGGTCGACGCCGTCGCGTGGCAGGCCGCAATGGCCGCCTCGACGTGGAAGCGGGACAGGTCCCGGCCGGAACCGGCCAGATCCAGGTACCGAAAGGCTTCCGCGATGA
>DATFTF010000090.1:0-7564 GCA_035262245.1 Thermoanaerobaculia bacterium | reverse complement strand
CCCGAGCGCGAGCGCGGCGTCCGTGCCGGGAATGGGGGCGATGTGCCGGTCGCTCTGCGCCGCGGTGCGGGTGCGAATCGGATCGATGGCCACGACGCAGGCGCCGTTCCTCCGCGCTTCCAGAATCGGTCGCCAAAGATGGGGGTTGGTCGAAAGGACGTTGGCGCCCCACAGGATGATGAGCCTCGAGAAACGCAGCGTCTCGGGGTCCATCCCGACGCGGTTCTCGCCCAGCGTGTAGCCGGTCCCGAATCCCCCCGCCCAGGTGCAGATGTTGACGATGTGACGCGATGTCCCCAGCACGTTCCAGAGTCGGCGCCCGGCCCCGTAGATGCCCTGGATCAAGCCCATGTTGCCGGCGCCGACGAAGGGCCAGATCGATTCCGCGCCGTGCTTCGCGATCGCCCCGGAGAGGCCTTCGGCGATGCTTTCGAGAGCCTCGTCCCAGGAGATCCGCGCGAACGCGCCGCTCCCCTTCGGCCCGACGCGGCGCATCGGAAACAGAAGGCGCTCCGGCGAGCGCGTGTACGAAAGGTAGTCCACCACTTTGTTGCAGAGCGCGCCGCGCGTGTAGGGATGATCGGGATCACCGCGCAGAGCGACCGGCTCACCTCCCCGCACGGTCACGATCCAGCTGCAGGTGTCAGGGCAATCGAGCGCGCACGCTCCGCGCACCCGACGTTCCTCCCGCGCGGGCCCCATCAGTCGCCGGCCGGCCGGTCGAGGCCGAGGCTCATGGTCGGCCGCAGCGTCAGGATCTCAACGGTCATCTTGGCGACCGATCGGTGGGCGGATTCCGGAAGCGGAGATTCGTTCGTCCGCTCCAGGACCGCCGCGAGACCTACTCGAGGACGCAGCCGCACGTAGCGCGGGACGGGCCCGCCGGCCACCATCCGATACCAGAGCGTCTCGCCGGCGAGCGCTGGTCGCAGCGCGGCGAGGGAGTCCTCGAAGGATTTGGCCGCCGTCGGCAGCAAATCCACGACGGTGAGCTCGAGCCGCGCGGTTGGAGTCGGTTCCCCCGAGCCGCGCGACAAAGGGGGCAGGTACTCGTAGATGGCGTTGCCCGCGAACTCGGCGTGCGGCACGACGTTCATCACGTTGTCGCGTTCGTCTTCCGCCGGGGCGACCGCATGGTCGAAGTCGCCGGCGGCGTGACCGAACGTCGCGTAAACGAACCACCGCTGCCGCTCGCCGGCCCAGATGCTCCAGCCGTACCAGGCGAAGCTGTCCTGGGCCTGCCGGTGCCAGTCGAGATGCCGGATGTACCCGGCTTCGAACTCCACGGTCTGCCCGTCGTGGGGGCGGAGAAAGGCGATGCGGGCGTACGGCCCGCGTTCGCCGGCAGGGCCGGCCGGGCCGCCCAGCAGAGCTGGAAGCGCCGCAGCGACGAAAAACCCGAGGCTGACGATCCCGAACTGGTGACACATCATCGACTCTCCTTAAGGCGACGAAGCCCATCACGCGAGTTCCGACGCTCCGACCGGAGCGTAGGAGAAAACGCTCCGCCGATTTGCGACAGAGATCCGCTCAAATCCGCCATCGCGCTCGCGCCCCTTGCGAAACGCTTCGACGCGGCGTCATAGTCCGCTCACGCATGGTCTCCGCGACCAGGAAGTCCGGCGCGCGCCGGCTCTCGGCCGGCCGGCGCATCGTCGTCGTCGCCGTGCCGCCTGTTGACGAGCTCGATCTGGTCGGGCCGCTTCAGGTGTTCCATTCGGTCAATCGGCTCGCCGGTAGGGGCCTCTACGCGACGGAGGTCGTGACCAGCGCGAACCGTCCAACGGTCGAGGGAGAAAGCGGCGCCCTGACTTTCTTGGCCCGACACCATTTCCGGAGGGTTCAAGGCTCCTGCGATTCCGTGCTCCTGGTCTGCGGATTGGGCAGCCGCACCGTCCGCGATGAGGCGCTGTCCGAGTGGCTGCGGAAGATGGCCCACCGGGCGCGTCGCCTCGGCGCCGTCTGCGTCGGCGCCTTTCTACTCGCGGAGGCAGGGCTCCTGGATGGACGTCGAGCCACCGCGCACTGGAAATTCGGCCGCGAGCTGGCTGCGAAGTACCCCGCCGTGCAGGTCGAGCACGATCGGCTCTGGGTCAAGGATGGGAACATCTACACGTCGGCGGGGATCTCGGCGAGCATCGACCTCGCCTTGGCCTGGGTCGAGGAGGACTGCGGCGCCGGACTGGCGCACGAAGCGGCGCGCGAGCTGGTGCTGTTTCTCCGGCGGCCAGGGGGCCAGCCGCAGGTGAGCGTCTCGCTGGCCTCGCAGGCATCCGAGATGACGTCGATCCGCGAGCTGCAGATCTGGATCGCGGAGCATCTGGCCGGTAGGCTCTCGGTGGAGAGACTCGCGGATCGGATGTCGATGAGCGTCCGAAACTTCGAGAGGGTCTTCACGCGGGAAGTCGGGACGACCCCGTCGCACTATCTCCTTCAGGCGCGTGTGGAGGCGGCGCGGCGCCAGCTCGAGCGCACCGAGCAAGGCCTGAAGCAGGTGGCTGCGGCGGCAGGATTCGGCAATGTCGATGTGATGCGCCGCGCTTTCGTGCGGCTGCTGGGAACCACTCCCAGCCGTTACCGCGAGCTCGCGGAGGATTCGGATCGCGGCTCACGCGTGTGAGGCCGCGCGCGCGGACATCGCCTCAGTAGAAGTCCGAGCACGACATGTAGTAGCCGCACGCCGGGTCCGGGCAAAGCAGCTTGCACTTGCGCTCGATCAGGGCGGCTCCGCAATTGGGGCAGATGCGTTCAGGGCGCGAAGCTTCGGATCGCTCGAGGGAAGCGGTCGGGCTCCGCTCGTCGGAGGCCAAAAGCCGCTCGGGCGGGATCACGACTTTGTCCGGGCCGCCGCCGAGACCGCCTCGGCAGCCGCAGGAAGGGGCGTTGCCGTCGGTTCGGGCCCCCCCTTGAGCACCAGCCCGGCCGGGGTTCGCAGGGCTTCCACCGGCGTGTTGTCGGGGGTGGGGGCCATGGCCGCGGCCGCCTCCCCCTTGCCGCCGGAATGCCTCGCGGGATGGCGCTTGCCACAGGCCCCGGAAGCCATCGCCAGCACAACCAGGACCAGAAAGGCCCGGCAAGACATACGCATCAAGAATCCTCTGCCGACAAAATTTTGTCTTCTTTCACCTTCGATTATGCCCGAGTTTTGACCCTCGAGCGCAGACGCAGTCTTGCAAATCATTCTCCCGCAACGAAAAGCGGAAAGGGACGGGGATGGTACGCGATTTGATGATGCGAGCGGTCAAGAAGAGAGCCGGCGTGGGAGTTCCGGCACGGGGGGGAGCTCGCCGGCTCCCCCCCTTGTTTTATCCGTCGCCTCCGCGGAATGCGTCGATCTGCGCCCTCTGGGCGCACCGGCGGTCCGCTCGGCCGGATGCGGCCTCGACGGCCCGCCTGATCGACGCATTCCGCTCCGGCTCCCGCGGCGCGAGTCGTTTCGCGAATCCAGTTCGCGAAACTTGGTCGCGCCGCGAACCAAAATCTTAGACCTTAGACCTTAGACCTTAGACCTTAGACCTTAGACCTTAGACCCTGCACCTACCATGTACTGGCGCAACGGCGCCAGCTGCGACCGCTCACCAGCCAGTTTCATTAGCAGACCGTCGCCCTGGTCGGTCTCCTCGAGCACACGAAACCGGGAGCGGGCGGCGGCGATCGAACGGCCGCTCGAGTAGGGAATGAGGAGCTCGAAGGTCTCCCCATCCGGATGAGTGCGGCGGCGGATCTCGCCTTCGAGTCGCTCCATCCCCTCTCCTGTCTTCGCGGAAACGCAAAGGCCGTCGGCCGGCGGGCGGGCGATGTCGCGCTTGTTCCAGACCGGAAGGACCCGCCTGGCCTCCACGCCGAGCTCCTGCAGGAGATCGACGGCCACGCGCCGTTCCTCGTCGACGTTGGGCGAGGAGGCGTCCAGAACGTGAAGGACGAGATCGGCCTCTCGGATCTCGGCGAGCGTCGAGCGAAACGACGCCACCAGCGTCGTCGGCAGCTTGCGGACGAATCCGACGGTGTCGATGAAGACCGTCTCCGGGAGCTCCCGCGACCGGGCCCGAGCGACGCGGGCATCCAGAGTCGCGAAGAGACGGTCGGCGGTGTACGCGGCCTCCCGGGTCAGTCGGTTGTAAAGCGTCGTCTTACCGGCATTGGTATAACCGGCGATCGCCACCTGGAACTGCCGGCGCCGCTTCCTGCGGCGGACTGTCCTCGCGGTCTCGATCCCCTCCAGGTCGCGCCGCAGGTGCGCGATGCGCGAGCGGATTCGCCGGCGGTCGAGCTCGAGCTTCTGCTCGCCCGCTCCCCTTCCGCCGATGCCTCCCCCCAGACGCGACAGATGGGTGTAGCGGCCGGCCAGACGCGGAAGGAGGTACTGAAGCTGCGCGAGCTCCACCTGAGTGCGGGCCTCGCGAGAACGGGCGTGAAGTGCGAAGACATCGAGAATCAAGCCGGGCCGGTCGAGAACCCGGACGCTATCCCCCCACCGCTCCTCGAGATTGCGCATCTGCCCGGGCGAGAGCTCGTCGTCGAAGATCACGAGCCCCGCATCTTCTTTCCGCAGATCTTCGGCGATCTCCTCGACTCCCCCGCGTCCGACGAACGTGGCTGGATCGGGCGAAGTCCGTGACTGGACGTATCGCCCGGCCACCTCCGCGCCGGCGGTGTCCGCCAGCCGCGAGAGCTCGTCCAGATGCTCCTCGACCAGAGCGCGCGGCGCCGCGCGCGAGGAGAGGCCGACGAGGATCGCTCGTTGGCGGCGGTTCAGAACCATGGAGGCGATATTCAATCACTCTCTGTCAGCGCCGATCGATTCCTCCTAGAATGCCGCCGTGCGTCTTTCGCCACGCGAGTCCTTGCTCGGTCAACGTCTCGAGCAGCTTTACCGTTCTTACGGCCCGGAGACATCCGCCAGCGACCCGATCGTCTTCCTGGCCCGCTACGATCGCGCGGAAGACCGCGAGGTGGCCGGCTGGATCACGACTGCCTTCGCATATGGGCGCGTGGAGACGATCCAGGAACATGTGGGGGCGATCCTGGATGTCCTCGGCTCCCGTCCGGCCGAGGTGCTGGCGAAGATCTCGGACCCCCGCCGCTTCGTCCGCGAGCGTCTTCCGGGATTTCGCCACCGCTTCCACGGCGGCGCCGATCTGGCGGTGCTCCTCTTCGTGATCGCCCGGTCGGCGGACCGCGACGGGGGACTCCGAGGGTTCTTCGAATCCGAGTTCCGGGAGGAGGAGCGCGACGTGGCCGGGCTCCTTTCGAGGGTGGTCGCGAGAATCGAGTCCCTGGACTACCGCCCGGTTCTGGGCAGACGCCATCTGCCGCAGGGATCTCCCGCGCGCTTCTTCTTTCCGGATCCCGCCTCGGGCTCCGCCTGCAAGCGCTGGAACCTCTACCTGCGCTGGATGGTCCGTCGCGACCGCCTCGACTACGGGCTGTGGACCGGCATTCCGACCAGCCGCCTGGTCATACCGACCGACACGCATATCCATCTCATCTCCCGCCGGCTGGGGTTGACCCGCCGCCGGGCGGCCAACTGGCGGACGGCACGCGAGATCACCGACGCTCTGGCGCGGCTCGACCCGAATGACCCCGTCCGGTTCGATTACGCTCTCTGCCGCGTCGGGATCTTCGGAATTTGCCGTCCCGAGGTACGCCGCTCTCTGTGCGCGCAGTGCCTGGCCTCGGACGCCTGCCCCACCGGCCGCCGGCGCGTCGCGGCGGCCGCGCCCGGAGCCCTTCGGACACCGGTAGATGCAAACGCATCACGGGATTGGCACGCCCATGATTCAATAGTGATGTCATGAAAACCCGTTCGGTTCTGACGATCGCCTTCGCCGTCCTCGTCGTCGTCGTGACGGCTGTCTGGATCCGCTCGCTACGGCCGCCCGAGAGTCCCTCGGGATCGCTGGCCTTCCTGTCCGCCGCCCCGACGCTCCCGATCTATGACCGCTCGGGCAAGAAGATCGATCTCACGCAGGAAAAAGGCCATCTCACGGTCATCCATTTCTGGGCCACCTGGTGCCCGCCGTGCGTGGAGGAAATCCCCGCCCTCTCGCGCTTCTGGGACCGGTACCGCAACAGATCCGACATCGTCCTCTACACGATCTCGGTCGACAAGGACTGGAGCACCATCGACGCCTTCAACAAGAAGAACCCCAACGACCTGCCGGTCTACCGCGATCCCAACGCGGTCACCGCCCAGCGTTTCGGCACGACGCAGTACCCGGAGACCTACATCGTCAACAAGGCCGGGCGCGTCATCTACCGCGTTCAGGGCGGCGTCGAGTGGAACGACCAGTCGGTGCAGCAGAGGATCGAGCAGCTGCTCAATTCGTAAAACGGGAATCGGGAATCGGAAAACGAGAAGAATCTAGGAATCGGTCTCTTTCGTTTCCCCTTTTCCGTTTTCCGTTTCCCGGCCCCCGTCTCGCATCAGCCACAGAAACAACGCCACCGCGGCGGCGGACAGCACCAGGCTTCCGGCCCAGAGAACGAAGGAGAGGTCGAGCCGCACGGCTCGCCGCTACCGGGCCGCGATGCGCGAAGCGCCGTGGCCGGCGAGCTTTGACGGCGGTGCCTCCGCGGTCCTGGCCGGCTCCTCGGCCGCGGGCGACCCCGCCGGCGCCGTCCCGCCGTTGATGCCGATGGACCAGACGTAGTCGCGCAAGGCACGGGTCACGGCGTCCGGATCGCTCAGGAATTTCCGGGCAGCCTCGTCGCCGCCCAGGATCTTCGAAAACTCCGCCTTGTCCGCCGCAAAGGAGGGGGCGTCGACCATCATGGAGAGCGGCGAGGTGCGCTTTCCGTCGTCCCCCTTGGGGAAGTTGGTGGGCATCCGCGTCCCCGGCATCCATTCGTCGGGTCTCCGGATCCAGTCGTTGATCCAATCGTGGCGCAGGCGCTGGGAAGCCATTTGCAGGTTCGGAGCCAGGCTCGCGCGGTCGACCCCCGGGCGGTTCATGTCTTCCACCGATCGGGGATGACATTGCTTGCACTTCAAGACGTCGAAGACCTTGCGCCCCGCGGCCCAGCGCTCTCGCGGAGTCACGTAGTCCTCCACGAGGAAGGGATACTGAGCCCGGTCGAGGAAGGCGAAGTACCGGGTCAGGTCGTTCAATTCCTCCTGGTTGAAGCCGAAAGTCGGCATGTGGACCTCGAGCCACGGCCGAATCTGCCCCGTCCGGGGAGCCTTCAGGAAGGAGAAGAGCCAGCCGCTCTGCACCTTGGCCCCCTCCCCCTGGATGATCGGCGGCGCGAGCGACGGATCGGCCACCAGCGACCGAAAGGACCCGCCGAATCCTTCGATGATGTGGCAGCCCTGGCAGTTGTGGTCCTTCACGATGCGGCGGCCGCGCTCGATCGCCGCCTCTTCACCGGAAAGCTCCTTCTGCGCGCCCGAGGACGCGTTCAGTTTCTGGAAGCCGAGAACCGCGGTCACGACCTTGTCGAGCTCGGCATCGGAGAAGCGGAAGTTGGGCATCTTCAGCTTCTCCTCCCAGCCGCGCGCCCGATCCCGATCGAAGATGCGGGGATTGTGGAGCTTGGTGCGGAACCAGTCCTGCCGCGTGTG
>DATFTF010000089.1:0-4136 GCA_035262245.1 Thermoanaerobaculia bacterium | reverse complement strand
CGCTCGCGCGCTCGGCCTGCACCGCAAAGACCTCAACCTCCGGGCGGAGAGCGCGGACCACCGTCATGGCTCCCACCGCCTGCGACCCTCCGCCCACCGACATCACCAGGGCCTCGAGCTCCGGTCGTTCCTCGAGCATCTCCAGAGTGAGAGTTGCCGCGCCGGCGACCACCCGGCGGTCGTTGGTCGAGTGGACGAGCGTCAGTCCGCGCTCTTCCACGAGACGCTGCGCCATGACGACCGATTCGTCGTAGTCCTTTCCCTCCTCGATGAGCGCGGCTCCATATCCGCGCATCCCCGCGTTCTTCTCCGGATTGTTGCCGCGGGGCACGCAGATCGTGACGGCGACCCCGAGAAGGGAGCCTGCCCAGGCCACTCCCAGGCCATGGTTGCCGCGCGTGGCCGCCACGACGCCTCGTCCCTTTTCCGCGGCCGTCAGTGCAGACATGGCGGAAAGGGCGTTGCGGACCTTGAATGAGTTGGTCGGGCAGTGGTTCTCGTGCTTGACCCAGACGGCGATGCGATGCCCCACCGCCTCGTCGAGCGGCGCGTAGCGCCGCAGAGGCGTCGGGAGGATGTGCGGGCGGATGCGCTTTTGCGCCGCCAACACATCGGCGATCGTGATGGGCCACGCCTGCGGCGCTTCGGAGGGCCTGGCGATCTCGGACATCGCAACCTCGTCAGCCCGACATGGTAAACCGCCGGCGGTCGCGGCGAGACCCCGCTGTGCTAGAGAGGCGCCGTGAGAGTCCTGACGCCGGGCCTGTCGGTCGAGCGCTTCTTCGACCGTGTGGCCGCCGCGCACCGGCGCGCTCTCCTTCTCGACTTCGACGGGACGCTGGCGCCTTTCTCCGCGGACCGGACCAGGGCGCGTCCCTATCCGGCCGTCCGCGAGGAGCTCCTCCGCCTGCTGGCAACGCGCGCGACGCGCGTCGCGATCGTCTCCGGGCGCGGAGCGAGAGCGGTTGGGTCCCTTCTCGGTCTCGCCCCGGTCCCCGAGATCTGGGGGTCGCACGGTCTGGAGAGGCTCGAGCCGGGCGGCGCCTATCGGGTCGAGCCCCTGCCGCCCTCCACGAGCGCGCGGATCGAGGAGGCGGCTGCGTGGGCGCGGACGCAGAGCTTCTCCGCGCTCCTCGAGCGCAAGCCCCTGGGCCTGGCGCTCCATGCGCGGGGCGCCGCGCCGGGACTGTTCGAGCAGACCCGGCAGGCCGCGCTCGCTCGCTGGAACCAGCCGCTTGGCGAGGCGGGACTGGAGCCCCTCGAGTTCGACGGCGGGGTCGAATGGCGTCCGGCCGGCGGGCACAAGGGCCAAGTTGTAGCGACCGTTCTCGCCGAAGAGGGCCCCGGCGCCGCCGTCGCCTATCTGGGCGACGACCGCACCGACGAAGACGCCTTCCAGGCGCTCCAGGGAGTCGGTCTGGCGGTCCTGGTGCGATCCTCTCCGCGACCCACGGCGGCGAATCTGTGGATCGAACCCCCCGAGGAGCTGGTGGAGTTCCTGGCCCGCTGGCGGCAGGCGCTGTCGTGCCCGGCCTAGCGCTACGCGCACCCCCGAGCTCGCGAGGCGGCTCGAGCCGGGGATCCAGCAGCACAACTCCCTGCCCCGAGAGGAGATCCGGGACGGAACCGATCTTGCTAGATCGAGTGCTGGAAGCGCAATGCGACTGCTCGTCGTCTCCAACCGCCTCCCGTTCGGCTCCGTTCGGGACCGCACGGGCGAGCGGCCGATCGAGTTCGGCTGCCGCGGCCGGGACACGGTCCGGCGCCGGTTTCCGGAGAGCCGCCCAGGGAGCCGGTCGTGAGCTACCTCCCCATCGCGCAGCACGGCGTCATCGGCGACCTGCGAACAGCCGCCCTGGTTGGCGTCGACGGATGCATCGACTGGATGTGCTGGCCCAATTTCGACTCCCCCAGTCTCTTCGCCGCCCTCCTCGACGACCAGCGGGGAGGCTTGTTCCGCATCAGCGCGGCCTCGGCCGATGCCACCCGCCGTCAGATGTACCTGCCGGATTCCAACATTCTGGTCACGCGCTTCCTGACCCCGGACGGCGTGGCCGAGGTCGTCGACTTCATGCCGGTTTTCGAGGAGGGCGCCGACGCCGGCCGGGAGCAGCGCCTGATTCGCCTGGTCCGCGGCGTTCGAGGAGCGCTTCGCTTCTCTCTGGAGTGTCGGCCCGTCTTTGGCTACGGCTGCCGCCCGGCGCGTGCCTCGCGAAGCGATCGCGGATTCCGCCTCTCTTCGGGATCCGACTCGGTGACGCTTTCGACGCCTCTGGATCTGCGGGAAGGCGACGGTTCGGTGTCCTCGGAATTCGAAGTCCGGGAGGGGGACCGGGTCCCTCTCGTCCTGCACGGCGACGGCGCCTCGGGCTCCGCCTCGAGCGCTCTGCTGGATCGGTGCGGCGAGGACTTTCAGGACACCCTGCGCTACTGGCAATCCTGGGTTTCGCGGATGCGCTACCACGGGCGGTGGCGCGAGATGGTCGCGCGCGCATCGCTGGTCCTGAAGATGCTGACCTACGGGCCCACAGGCGCCATCGTCGCGTCCCCCACCACGAGCCTGCCGGAGCGCCTGCACGGGGACCGCAACTGGGACTACCGGTATACCTGGATCCGCGACGCCGCGTTCACCGTGTACGCCTTTCTGCGGGTCGGCTTCACGGAGGAAGCCGAGCGGTTCATTGCGTTTCTGGAGGAGCATTGCCGCGTCGACCAGGGCCTGCAGGTTCTTTACGGCGTCGACGGCCGGCGGGAGATTCCCGAACGGACCCTCGAGCATCTGGCCGGTTATGAAGGTTCGAGCCCGGTCCGGATCGGCAACGCGGCCGCCGCGCAATTCCAGCTCGACATAACCGGCGATCTGGTCGACGCGATCTATCTCTACGACAAGTACTGCAAGCCCCTGTCCTACCGTCTGTGGAACACGGTGCGTGGTCTGGCGGACCGGGTCTGCGAGGACTGGCAGAAGGAGGACGAAGGAATCTGGGAGGTTCGGGGCGGAGCGCAGCAGTTCACCTTCTCCAAGATGATGTGCTGGGTCGCCCTCGACCGGGCGCTGCGGCTGGCGTCGAAGGAGAGCCTGCCGGCGGATGTCCCGAGGTGGCGCGCCGCACGGGACGCGATCTACGAGACCGTCATGAGTCGGGGCTTCTCGGAGAAGCGGAACTCCTTCGTGCAGCGTCTCGACGGAAGCGCCCTGGACGCCTCCATGCTGATGGCTCCTCTGGTGAAATTCATCTCGCCGTCCGATCCCCGGATGCTCGGCACGCTCGACGCGATCGCCGCGCGGCTGGAAAGCGATCACCTGGTGCGACGCTACGACCCGCGCGTCGCGCCCGATGGGATCGGCGAAGAGGAGGGGACCTTCTCTGCCTGCACCTTCTGGCTCGCTGAGGCGCTGGCGCGCTCCGGGAGCCTGGTACAGGCCCGGCTCATCTTCGAAAAAATGCTGGGTTACGCCAACCATCTCGGGCTCTACTCCGAGGAGATCGGCCTGACCGGCGAGCTGCTCGGAAACTTCCCTCAGGCCTTCACCCACCTGGGGCTGATCTCGGCGGCCGTCAACATCGATCGCGCGCTCGACAGCGAGGCGGGACACAGCGGCCGGGGGCCGGTTGCATGGAACTGAAGGCGCCTCCGGTCGCCGCAGAAAGCGGGGCGGAGGAGGCGCGGCGGCTGCCGTCCGAAACGACCCGGGTAGCCATCGAGAACGTGCAGCCGGAGATCGATTGCGGCCGCTTCGCGATCAAACGGGTGGTGGGCGACATTGTGTCGGTCGAGGCCGACATCTTCGCCGATGGGCACGACCGGGTGGCCGCGGAGCTCCTGCATCGGGCCGAAGGCCAGGCCTGGTCCGCCGTACGCATGAAGCCGATCGGGAACGACCGCTTCCGCGGTTCATTTCGGGTCGAGACCCTCGGCCGGCATTTCTACACCGTGCGCGCCTGGATCGATCGCTTCGGGACTTGGGCGGAGGATCTGAAGAAGCGTCTGCGCGCGGGACAGAACGTGGAAGTCGATCTGCGCATCGGGGCGTCGCTGGTCTCCCACGCCGCGGCAAGAGCCGGTTCGGAGGCCTCTCGCCTCGCCCCCTTCGCCCGGTCCCTGGAGCAAGCCGACGACGCGGCGCGGAGCCT
>DATFTF010000088.1:0-3902 GCA_035262245.1 Thermoanaerobaculia bacterium | reverse complement strand
AGGCCGTGGCCGGACGCGATGGCCCGCAGACCGGAGACGGCGAACTCGCGGCCCACCACGACCACGACCATCCAGGCGGGGGCGAGCCCGAGCTCGACTAAGGAGATGAACGCCGCCGAGATGAGCAGCTTGTCGGCGATGGGATCGAGCAGGGTCCCCAGGGTCGTGATCTCGCCGCGCCGCCGGGCCAGCCAGCCGTCGAAGAAGTCCGTGGCCGTCGCGGTCAGGAAGATGATCAACCCGACGATCTCCCGCCCGTCGAACTTGGTAAGCAACACGACGACCAGGAACGGGACGAGAAAGATTCGGGAGAGCGTCAGGGCGTTGGGAAGATTGATCGTCAAGGTCGTCGGCTTCAGGCGTTCGGCGTGCGGCCCGCCATGATCCGGTGCCGGCGCCTCTCTACTCCTAGACTGGCTTGGCGCCTCACGCCTTACGCCTCACGACCATATATGTCTCACGACCCGTCATAATAGTCGCATGAACGTCCCCTGCCCGGTCCACGGCAGCCGCCGCGCCCACCGCAGCTGCCGCCTGTGCCGCCGGCCCATCTGCCGGCTGTGCGAGGTCCGGATGCGCGGCCATCTGTACTGCTCCACCCGATGCGCCCGCGAGGCGGGGCGCGCGGCCTGGAGAGACCGGATCTTCAAGCAATTGGCACGGCCCGTGCCGTCCCGCGCCGCGGTCGCGATCGTCGCCGCGGCCCTGGCCGCGCCGACCCTGACGGCCCTGCGCACGGTCTCCGAGCTCGATCGGTTGAATTCTCTCCCGGCCCCGACCCGGCGGCGTCCGATACCCGTAGCGCGCATCGACGCGGTTTCCGCCACAGGTCCGGTTGTCCGAATCTCGGGAACCGCCCCGGATGGCAGCGCCGTCTTCCTCTTCGCCGGAAGCCGCTTTGTCGGCACGACGTTCGCCGAGGGAGGAAGCTTCCATTTCGACGACGTCCGCGCCTCCGGACCTTTCCGGGTCGGCGCCATGTTCCTGTCGCCGAGCTCCGCTTCCGCGCCGGCGGAGGCCGACGGGAGTCTGCCGCCGGCCGTTGGCGAGCCGGCGCCTTCTTCCCCGCCCCGGCTGGCCGCAGTCCCCGACATCACCCGCGGGCCGGCCGACCGGCCCGAGATCGTGCTTTCCTTCGACGGAGGCTCCTCCGATCGCGGAGCCCGAGAGATCCTCGACGCTCTCCGGGCGCGCGGCATCCACACGACGATGTTCCTGACCGGCGACTTCATCCGCCAGTTCCCCGGCCTGACCCGGCAGATCGCCGCCGACGGGCACGAAGTGGGCAATCACACCGGCACGCATCCCCACCTGACGACGTACGCCGAGGACGGGCGCCAGGCGACGCGGCCAGGCGTGGACCGCTCCTACCTCGTCCACGAGCTCGACACCGCCGCCGGCCTGTATCGCGAAACGACCGGCCGCGACATGGCCCCGCTGTGGCGGGCCCCGTACGGCGAGCAGAACGCCGAGATCCGGCGGTGGGCGGCGCAAGCCGGATACTGGCACGTGGGCTGGACCGGCGGGCGGGCGGGATTGGACGGACTGGACTGGGTCTCCGATCCGCGTTCTCCGGCCTTCCGCTCCTCCGAGCGCGTCGTCTCGCGGCTCGTCACGAACGCCGAGAATGGAGGGATCGTGCTTCTCCATCTGGGCAGCGACCGCGACGATCCGGTGGCGCTGCGGGTGCCCGCCCTTCTGGACGGGCTCACGCAGCGCGGGTTCCGTCTCGTTCGGGCCTCGGACCTGCTCGCTCGCGAAGGGCTGACGGCGGATCGGTTGGCCCAGCTCGCCCAAGGGAACGGCGAGTGAGCTCGCCCGATCACCCGATCACCCGATCACCCGATTCTTCTTTCCCTCTCGGCACCGACGGATGGCGCGGGGTCATCGCCGAAGGTTGCACGTTTGCGGCGATCCGGCGGCTGGCAGGCGCCGTGGCGCGGGTCTGGCCGGGACGACCCCGCGGCGACGCTTCGCGCATCGTCGTCGGGCACGACACGCGGTTCTTCTCTCCCGAGTTTGCAGCCGCCGCCGCGGAGGTGCTCGCCGCGAGCGGAATCGACGTGCTGCTGACCGACCGGCCCATCCCGACGCCGGCCGTCTCCTACCACGTGCGGCGTCTCCAGCTCGCCGGCGGCGTGGCCATCACGGCGAGCCACAATCCGGCGATCTACAACGGTTTCAAGCTCAAGGCCGACTACGGCGGGAGCGCCTCTCCCGAGCTCTATGGCGAGGTCGACCGTGAGAGCCGGGCGGAGAAGCCTGAGCGCACCGCGGCGCGCTCGGGACGCGTGGAGCGGCGCGATCTGGCGGGGCCTTACCGCGAGGCGCTGGCCGGCCTCGTGGATCTTCCCGCGATCCGGCGGGCGGGTCTGACAGTCCTCGCCGACGCCATGCACGGCGCCGCGGGAAACCTTCCGGCGGAAATCGCGGGCCCGGGTGCGACGCGCATCCTTTCCTTCCGCTCCGAGCGGGACGTCCTCTTCGGCGGCGTGCACCCCGAGCCGATCGCAGCCAACCTCAAAGCCGCCGCGGCGCGCCTGCGGGAGGCGGGCTGCGATCTCGCGGTGGCCTGCGACGGCGATGCGGACCGGCTGGGCGTACTCGACCGGCGGGGCGATTTTGTCTCTCCGCATCGGGTGCTCGCGCTCCTGTTGCTCCACGCCTTCCGGCGGCGCGGATTGTCCGGGGGCGTTGCGCGGACGTTCTCGACCTCGCTTTTGATCGACCGCATCTGCGAGAAGTTGGGCGTGCCGCTCCACGAGACGGCCATCGGCTTCAAGTACGTGGCCGATCTCATGAACTCCGGTCGTGCGGTGGCCGGCGGCGAGGAAAGCGGCGGCTATGCCTTCGCCTTCCACCTGCCCGAGCGCGACGGCGTGTTGAACGCGCTGCTCCTGATCGAGAGCCTGGCCGTCGAGCGGCGCGATCTGGACGCCGCGCTCGCCGCTCTTTCGAGCGAGTTCGGCGACTTCGCCTACGCGCGCCGGGACATTCGCGCTCCGGTCGGGGAGATCCGGGCCTTCCTCGACGACGTGATCAGAAACCCGGCGACGATGATCGGCGGCGAACGTGTCACCGCGGTGACGGACAAGGACGGCGTGAAGTACGCCTTCGGGGGGCGCGGCTGGCTCCTCCACCGTCTCTCCGGCACCGAGCCCCTGATTCGCCTCTACTGCGAGCACGAGGATCCCGCGAAGGTGGTAGCCATCCTCGACGATGCCGCGGGGCGGCTGAGGGCGTTCGCCGATAAGTAGCTGTCAGCTCTCAGCCGAGGGGATCTGGATGTTCAGAGAGATCGTCTACGGAACCGAGGAGTACAGGCTCGCGTGCCAGCTTCGCGAGGAAGTTCTTCGCAGACCTCTGGGCCTCTCGTTGAGAGACGAAGACCTCGCCGGAGAGAAAAAGCAGCTGCATTTTGGACTCTTCGAGCCGGACGACACTCTGATCGGATGCGTCGTCGCCGTCCCGCTGTCCGCGACCGACGTCCGGATCCGCCAGATGGCCGTCTCTCCGACTCACCAGGGCAAAGGACTGGGACGGCGGATCATGGAGGATCTCGAGAAGACTCTGAAGGCCCGCGGCTTCCGGCATTTCGTGCTGGATGCGCGGACCTCCGCGGCCGGCTTCTACGAGAAGCTGGGGTACATCGTGGTTGGCTCCGAGTTCCTGGAAGTCACCATTGCCCACGTCAGAATGGAGAAAGACGCCTGACCGGCCTCTCCCGGAAGGACGACCTACAATTTATATATTGTTGCCCGGTTCCGGCTGGCTTTCGACTCTGGTTGACAGCTGAGAGCTGAAAGCTGCCAGCTACGCTCTGCGGTCCGCTTCCGAGGGCCGCACCAGGTCGGTGGCCCGGCGCCGCGGACGCGGAGGCTCGGTCAGGACCGTTCCAGTCC
>DATFTF010000087.1:0-2563 GCA_035262245.1 Thermoanaerobaculia bacterium | reverse complement strand
CGTGCACGATCTGATCCGCGCGAACCTGCACAGAAGCCCGATGTACTCCGGCGCCATCGTCGGCATCGGCCCGCGCTACTGCCCGTCGGTCGAAGACAAGGTCGTGAAGTTCGCGGAGAAGGAAAGCCACACGCTCTTCCTCGAGCCCGAGGGCTGGGACGCGGAGGAGATCTACTTGAACGGGCTCTCGACCTCGCTTCCGGCGGAGGTCCAGCAGGCCGTTCTCAAGGAGATCCGCGGCCTCGAACGCGCGCGCATGCTGCGGCCGGGCTACGCCGTGGAGTACGACTTCGCCTACCCCGAACAGCTGGCGTTGACCCTGGAGACGCTGGACGTTCCCCGCCTCTTCCTGGCCGGGCAGATCAACGGCACCTCCGGCTACGAGGAGGCGGCGGCCCAGGGGATCTGGGCCGGGATCAACGCCGCCCGGGCCGTTGCCGGGCAAGAGCCCTTCCTGCTCGATCGATCGCAGGCGTACGCGGCGGTCATGATCGACGACCTGACCAAGAAAGGTTTGGAGGAGCCGTACCGCCTCTTCACCTCCCGCGCCGAGTATCGGCTGCTCCTGGGAGTCGACACCGTGCTCGCCCGACTGGTGCCGCACGGCCGACGCCTCGGGCTCGTCTCCGAGGAGGACTACGCGGCGGCCATGGCCAGCGAAGAGCGCCTTTCGGGCGCCGAGCGGGAGCTGTCGCAACGCGCACTCCATCCCAACCGCGAGACGCTGGAGGCGCTCTCGGAGATTCTGGGCATCCGGATCGAAGCCCCGACTACAATATATAAATTGTTACAGCGGCGGGACTGCGACGTCGAGCGCCTGGCGGCTTACGTTCCGGAAATCCTGGGCGGGCTCACACGCGAGGAGAAAAGCATCCTGGAGAGCCGGGTGCGCTACGAGGGCTACATCCGCCGCGAGCTGGAGCGGCTCGAGCGCTGGAGGCCGCTCGAGGCGCGGCGGATCCCCGAGGGCTTCGACTACGCCGCCCTGTCGGGCCTCTCGCGCGAAGTCGTCGAGAAGTGCAGCCGCCGGCGGCCGCGCACCGTGGGCGAGGCGTCCCGCATCCCCGGTGTGACCCCCGCGGCGGTGGCGATAATCTCGGCCCATGTTGCCCGCCGGGCAGGCGTCCGGACCTGAGTCCTTCGCCGAGCTCATCGCCCGAAGCGTCGCGGACTTCCGCCTCGAGCTCTCCTCGCAGGCGCGCGAGCGGATGGCCGCTTACCTCGCGCTCCTCGACGCCGCCCGCCGGCGGACGAACCTGACCGGACCCCTGACAGCCGCACAACTCGTGGACCACGCCCTCGAGTCGGCGGTCGGCGGGGCCCTCATCCCTCCCGCCTCGGGAGTCGTCGACATCGGCTCGGGAGCGGGGTTTCCGGGTCTGCCGCTGGCGATCGCGCGGCCGGACATCGGCATGACCCTGGTCGAACCGCGACGCAAGCGGCTCGACTTTTTGGGAGATGTCGTGCGCGAGGTCGGGCTGCCCCGCGTCGTCTGTGCGCGCCGCCTCCAGGACCTGCCTCCCGGAGGGGCCTCGGTGGCCACGGCGCGGGCGGTAGGGGATCTCGAGGGCGTCCTCGGGGAGGCGCCGTTCCTGGCTCGAACGGGGGTCGTTCTGGTCTGGACGACCGACGCCGCGGATCTCGCGCGCCGGCTCGGGCCGCGGTTGCGTCTGGAGCGCAGCCTCGCAGTCCCCGGGAGCCGCCGCAAGGTGATCGCCGCTTTCCGCCGGGACGGGTAAGGTTCCACGTGGAACAGGCAACCGTCCTGCGCGTCGGAATTTCCTGCCCGGGCCGGCGCTCGGGCCTCCTCGCCGGCGCCGGGAGATCGGCAATCGTTTAGGCTCTCCCCGCATGGGCCGGATCATCGCCATCGCCAATCAAAAAGGGGGTGTCGGCAAGACGACCACCGCCATCAACCTGGCGGCCGCGCTCGCGGCCCTGGACCGGCCGATTCTGCTTGTGGACCTGGACGCCCAGGCCAACGCGACCTCCGGCCTCGGATTTTCCCGGGAGAAGGAGGGTCCCGACGCCTACGACGCGCTCCTGTCGGAATCCGCAGACGGCGCGGTCCGGCCGACCGCCTTTCCCAACCTGTCGCTCCTCCCCTCCGGCCGCGACCTGGTAGGGGCCGAGATCGAGCTCGTCGACCGGCCGGGACGAGAAGCCCGGCTGCGCGCCGCCCTGGGCCCCCTGCGCAGCCGCTTCGACTTCCTCTTCGTCGACTGCCCGCCGTCCCTGTCGCTTCTGACTGTCAATGCCCTGACCGCGGCCGACGGCGTGCTCATTCCGATTCAGACGGAGTATTTCGCGCTGGAGGGGCTGACCGAGCTCCTGCGCACGGTCGACCGCGTGCGCCAGTCGTGGAACGAGCCGCTGGCCGTGGACGGGATCGTCTTGACGATGTACGACGACCGCACTAACCTCGCCCGGCAAGTCACGGAAGACATCCGAGCCCATTTCGGAGAAAAGGTCTTCAAGACGGTGATTCCGCGCAACGTCCGGTTGGGGGAAGCCCCCTCCTTCGGCAAGCCCGTGCTCGCCTACGACATCAAATCGCGGGGGG
>DATFTF010000086.1:0-3819 GCA_035262245.1 Thermoanaerobaculia bacterium | reverse complement strand
GAGATCGGCCCGCGTCAGGGGCAGGAGCTGGTGCGGCTGGACCTGCGCATCCCGGAGGTGATCCTGGAAGGGATCCGCCGCACTTCCGACGTGCGCCGGCTGGTGCAGCGGCTCGGATCGGGCCAGGTGATTCTCGAGCGCGTCTCGAGTCCTCTGCTGGCGCTCTTTGCCCCCGCGGAGCAGGCCTACTTCCAGAAAGCGGACGGACGGACGCCGCTTCAGATCCTCTGCACCCGCGGTCCGGGCACGGTCCCGGAAAACGCGCGGCTTCTCTATGCCTTCTTCTGCCTGGGTCTCCTGAGGAGACTGCGCAGCCGGGGCGGCGGCGCCCGGAAGATCCAGTACAAGACGGAGGGGGGGACCTTGGGGAATTGAGAATTGTGAATTGTCAATTGTGAATAGGGCGATCAGCGCTTTCCTATTCACAATTCACAATTCTTAATTCACAATTTCCTCCCGTGCCCATTTACGAGTACGCCTGTCAGAAGTGCGGAGAGCGCACCGAGGCGATTCAGCGTGTCGGCGAGAAACCGCTCCGGATCTGTCCGCACTGCGGCGGCCGCCTGAAGAAGCTCGCCTCCGCGCCGGCGATCCAATTCAAAGGGAGCGGCTGGTACGTGACCGACTACGGCGGGAGTAAGGGAGGCGACAAGGGCGCACCGGAGAAAGCGGAAGGCAAGTCCGAGAAGTCCGAAAAGGGCGAGAAGGGCGGAGCCGCCGAGAAGCCCGTGGAGAAGAAGAAGGAGGGGAAGGAGAAGAAGGCGTCGAAGGAATGAGAAAAGATTCGTGACTGGGATTGGCGATTTGGGATCAGGGCGGAACAGATTTCTTCGCCCCAATCGCAAATCACAAATCGCAAATCACAAATCCTTCCGTCTCACTCCAGCTTCAAGCCTCGCAGGTACTTCTTGAACGAGCCTCCCAGGTCCTCCCGTTTCAACGCGAACTCGACGGTGGCCTTCAGAAAGCCCAGCTTGTCTCCGGCGTCGTAGCGCTTTCCCTCGAAGAGAAAACCGTCGATCGGCCTCCGGGACAGGAGTGTCTTCAAGGCGGAGGTCAGCTGAATCTCGCCTCCGACGTCGGAAGCCGTGTCGCCCAGGATGTCGAAGATCTCGGGCGGGAGGATGTACCGGCCGATGATGGCGAGGTTGGAGGGAGCCTTCTCGGGGACCGGCTTTTCCACCATGTCGGAGATGGCCACGATCCGCTCGTCGACTTTCTCTCCGGCCACGATTCCGTACTGGCGGGTCTCGGAACGGGGAACCTCCTGGAGCGCGATCACCGGGTTTCCCCGGCGCTCGAAGAGCTGCATCATCTGTCCGATGCAGGGCTGGCCGGCATCGACGATGTCGTCTCCCAGCATCACGGCGAACGGTTCGCGGCCGACGAGGTCCCGGGCCTGGAGGACGGCGTGGCCCAGACCCAGAGCGCTCTTCTGTCGCACATAGGCCACCGGGGCGAGCTCGGAGACTTCACGGACCTGCCCGAGCAGGTCCTCCTTTCCGCGGTCCTCGAGCATCCGCTCGAGCTCGAAGGAGGTGTCGAAGTGGTCCTCGATGGCGTTTTTCCCGCGCCCGGTGACGATCACGACGCGCTCGATACCCGCCGCCCGCGCCTCCTCGACGACGTACTGGATGAGAGGCCGGTCGACGAGCGGAAGCATCTCCTTGGGTTGGGCCTTCGTGGCCGGAAGGAAGCGCGTTCCCAGCCCGGCAGCCGGGAAGACGGCGACGCGTACGCTTGGCGGCATGGGAGCGAAGTGTAGAGCTATCAGCTATCAGCTGTCAGCTATCAGCTATCAGCCCGAGCCCGGGCTCCTTCGGTCCCTGTCGAGGACGACGCCCACAGTTTAAAATGGTGGGCTGTGCGTCAGAGAGAGCTGAGAGCTGAGAGCTAATCATGTCCGATCCGGCCTTTTTCCGCAGGCTGACCGAGGAACTGGAAGCGCGCGGGCGTCTGGCGCTGGCGTCGGTGATCGAGACGCGCGGTTCGGGTCCTTCCCGGGTCGGTCGAAAATTTCTCATCTACGAGGATGGCACGTTCTGGGGCACGATCGGGGGAGGTCCGTTCGAGGCCCTGGTGGTGGCCGACGCCGGAGAGCTCTTCCGCGGCGGCAAGGGGCGGCTGACCAAGTGGTACGACTTTTTCGAGCGCGAGATCGGCCCGGGCGATGAACACGAGGCGACCAACATGATCTGCGGCGGCTCGGCCCGCGTTTTCATCGAGGTGTTGAAGGCCGCTCCCGCCCTCGTGGTCGTCGGGGGCGGACACGTCGGGCTGGCCCTGGCGCGCCTGGGCCGGGAGCTCGGCTTCGAGGTCCTGGTCGGGGATGACCGGCAGGAATACGCCGCGCCGTCGCGATTTCCGGAAGGGGTCCGGCCCGTCCGCACGAACCGCGATTACGAGATTCCGGTGGGTGCGCTCGCGCCCGGACGGGATTGCTACGTCGCGGTGGTGACCCGCTGCTGGGAGACCGATCTGGCTGCTTTGCGGCCCTGGCTCGCGGACGGCGCGCCGCCGGCGCGTTACCTCGGCCTGATCGGCTCGGCTCGGAAGGTGCGTGGCGTGCTCTCCCGTCTGGCGCAGGAGGGCGTGCCGCCCGAGCGGATCGCCGCGATCCGGGCGCCCATCGGCCTGCCCATCGGCGCGGTCACGCCGGAGGAGATCGCCGTGTCGATTCTCGCCGAGATCACCGCGGTGCGCCGGGGCGCCGGAGAGAATCGGGTCATCGGGCCATCGGGTCATCGGGTCATCGACGAGACGGTTCCGGGATAACAATTTATATATTGTATGTCGAGAACTCCCGATCACCCCATCACCCGATCACCCGATCATCCGATCGTCGCGGCCGCCCTTGCGTGTCTGCTGTGGCTCTCGCCGACTCTTTCGGCGGGCGCGACCTGGTGGCGTCTTCCGGTGTGGGGCGCCGAAGTGCGCGTCTTCGGGATCGACCCCTTCGAAGCCGGCCGCGTCTACTGCGGGACCTCCCGCGGCAACTTCTATGGATCGACCGACGGCGGCGCCACCTGGGCGCCTCTGCGGTCCGGGCCGGCCTTTCCGGGCTATGTCGTGTCCGGGTTGATCCCCGACCCCGTCGTTCGGGAGCGTCTGTGGGCTTCGCTGGAGGGCCAGTACGCCGGGGGTCTCGTGGTGCGCAGCGACGACCGGGGAGAGACCTGGACCGTCCTCGCGCAGTGGAAGAAATCGATCGCGACGCGCGCCCTGGCTCTGGCGTTCGATCCCGGACCGGTCCTGGCGGTGGGAGGCGATGACGGCGTGCGCATCTCCCGCGACGGCGGCATGACCTGGGCCGCGACCGGGTCGGACACGCCCGGGCTCTCCCAGGTCGAGTCTCTGGCCTTCGACCCATCGGACCCCAAGACGCTCTATGCCGGGACCTGGCGCCAGGCGTTCCGGACTCGCGACGGCGGACAGAGCTGGATCCGGATCGCCGAGGGCATGGTCCTGGACGCCACGGTGTATGCCTGGGACTTCGATCGCGGAAACCCGCGCGACGTGTGGGTGTCCACGTGCGGCTGGGTCTACCACTCGCCCGACGGCGGCGACCACTGGACACGGTTCAAGACCGGCTTCACCAACCGCCGTTCCCATGCCGTCCGGCGCGACCCCAACCGTCCGGGAGTCCTCTATGCGGCCACCGTCGGCGGGCTGCACCGGTCCACCGACAACGGGGAGACCTGGTCTCGCGTTTCGCGGGAGTCCTTGGTCGTGACCTCCCTCGAGGTGGACCGGAAGAGCGGCCGGCTCTACGTGGGAACCGAAGGCGAAGGCGCCTTCTACTCGGACGATCATGGGCAG
>DATFTF010000085.1:0-6393 GCA_035262245.1 Thermoanaerobaculia bacterium | reverse complement strand
GGACTTTCGTGGTTGAACAGGATTCCCGAGACCGCGAACATCCCGTACGACTCCCGGAAGTTCACGGTGATCCAGTGGCCGTACATCTTCGCCACGCCGTAGGGGCTGCGCGGATGGAACTTGGTCTGCTCGTTCTGCGGCACCGCCTCGACCTTGCCGAACATTTCGGACGAAGAGGCCTGGTAGAAGCGGATCTTGGGATTGACCACCCGGATCGCCTCCAGGATGCGGGTCACCCCCAGCGCGGTGAACTCGCCGGTCAAGACCGGCTGGGAGAAGGAGGCGGGCACGAAGGACTGGGCGGCGAGGTTGTAGATCTCGTCCGGTTTGGAGTCTGCGATCGCGTTGATCAAGGAGTTCTGGTCCAGGAGATCGCCGTTTAAGAGCTCGACCCGGTCGCGCAGATGCGAGATTCTCCCGAGCATCTGCACGCTCGTGCGGCGGATGAGCCCATAGACGGAGTAACCCTGGTCCAGAAGGTACTCGGCCAGATACGAGCCGTCCTGACCGGTGATGCCGGTGACCAGCGCCGTCTTTTCTGCCATGGGCGGAATCTAGCAGGTTGCTGAAAAAGGGTGTGGAGCGGCGTTGCGCGCGCCGCGGGGTCGGATCCAAGGCGCCGCGACGAAGGCGATGCTGGAGCATCGTCGAGGAGCGGCAACGCCGGAGACGGCCATGCGCCGCCGCAACCGCTTGCGGCGGCAGGGCTTTTGCTCGCAGCGCAACGAGACTAGTGAGCTCAGCCGGTCCCAGTTAAGACGGTCCTTCTTTCGCTGCTAAATGCAAAAGCCCTGACGCGACGCCCGCATCCATTTTTCCGCAGCCTGCTAGCACGCGGCCCCGCCGCGCCGCGCTCAGCTGAGCGGACGGGCCGACCGGCGAGACAGATAGATGAGCGCTCCGACGGCGAGTGCGATACCGGCGGAGATCCAGTTCTTCGCGGTGGCCGCGGAGAGGAAGAGGACGCAGATGGCCAGCGCCGCGATGGGGATCGCGGGCCCTCCGGGAAGGCGGATGGTCCGCGGTCGGGCGGGGAGCTTGCGCCGCAGAATCGGCACGGAGGCGGCCGTCCCGATGTAGGTGGCGAGGCGGGCGATGGCCGAGAGCACCGCGAGTTCCTCGGCCGTTCCGGTCAGGACGAGGAGAAGGGCGACGGCCGTCTGCGTCAGGATCGCGATGTGCGGCGTGCGGTAGCGGGGATGGATCCGAGCGAAGACGGCCGGCAGTCTTCCCGTTTCCGCCAGCGCGTAGAGGTAGCGCGGGCCGGCGAGCACGGTGTTGTTGTTGGTGCCGAGCACGGAGAGCACCGCTCCGAGCGTCAGGACGAAGCCTCCCACCGGCCCCATCATCGCGTGCGCTGCGTCGGCCAGCGGCGTCTGCGACACACCCAGGTTCGGGATCGTGCCGATGGCCACCAGCTGCACCGATGTGTAGATCACCGTCACGATCGCGATCTCGACAATCAGGGCGAAGGGGATGTCCCGCTGCGGGTTCTTGAACTCGCCCGCCGGCGCGGAAGTGTTTTCGAACCCGGCGTAGGCGAAGAGAACGAGGAGCGCCGCCTTCATGAAGTTCGCGCGCTCGGGCATCGGAACCGGGAAGACGCGTTCCCAGGAGACGAAGAAGACGCCCACGCCGACGAAGAGCACGAGCGGCAGGATCTTGCCCCAGGCCAGGACCACGGCGGTGCGCGCCCCGGACTTGACGCCGACGACGTTGATCCAGGTCAGGGCCAGAAGAGGCAGAACGATGGTGGCCTGCTGGCCCAGGCCGCCGCGCGCGCCCGGCCAGAGGTATCCGACGGCGCGGGCAAAAAACACCGAGAGGCCGGCGATCGAAGCGATGCGGGCGATCCAGGTCATCCATCCCACCTCGAAGCCGACGAAATCGCCGAAGGCCGCGCGCGTATAGACGATCGCGCCGCCCGCCTGATCGAAGAGGCTGGCGGCCTCGGCGAAGCAGAGGACCAGGAGAAACACCGCGAAGCCCGCGGCCAGAATGGCCCATACGCTGGCGGGACCCAGCAGCTGCGCGGCGGCGACCGGGAGGATCAGATACACCCCCGAGCCGACGACGTCGTTGACCGCGAGCGCCACGATCTCCCAACGGGAGACCGCGCGCAGAAGCCCCGTCTTCGGGTCGGCGGCTGGAGTCGCGGAGCTCAGAATGCGGGCATTGTAACGGCGGGACCGCCGAGACACTCGGTGGAGATGAGGCCAATCAAGCCGGCACGAGCAAATCCCGGAAGCTCGACCAGGCCCGGGCCGCGTCGAAAGAAACGAGAAATCGCAGCTCCCGGCCGGGACCGAAGTAGCGCCGGGCGCCTCGGGCCGGCGAGCGCACGGCGAACTCGCCGGACAGGAGCCCGAGCAGGTCCAGCGCCGCCGGCAGATCCCAGAGCGGAAATCGCCGGCGCAAGGGATGGCGCCATCGCGCGCGGACGAGCCAGCGGCGGCTGCCCCGCTCGAGGGCCTTCCCGATCGGCCCGCGATCGCGTAACGCGCCGACCTCTCGAGCACCGACATCGAGGCGCCGCACGATGTCGAGCGGATAGAGAGTCAGGGATTTCCAGCGGTCCTCGAGAACGGCGAGCGCACCCTTCGCGTCGAGGGCCAGATTGAATTCGTGAGGCCAGAGCGGCGGCAAAAGTCCGCGGGAGGAGAGATTCCCGCCCACGGCGCGCAGTGAGATCGCTGCCGGCAGGCTCGGATTTCGCCGGCAGGCCATGGCAACGTTGGTCAACGGTCCCAGGCACAGGAGCTCCACGCCAGCGGGAAGATCGGCGATGGCCTCGGCGGCGGCCGTTTCCCGGCTCGCCTCTTCCGCGCCCGCCACGACCGGCACGGCGGCCCCGGCGCAGCGCGCCAGTTCCCGCGCGCAGTCTCCCGAGACCGCCGCGGTCGCGTTTCCGAACACCGTCGAGATGCCCAGCAGATGGATGCGCCCGCGCCGGTGCGCGGCGAGCAGCGCGGCGAGCGCGAAGCCGTCGTCGACATCCCCTCGCGGCGCGCCGAGCGCCACGTCGGTATCCACCCAGACGCGAGGGCAATCTCTCCCGGACATCCGGTCTCAACGCGGAAGGAAAAAGAAGGCGACGGCGGCGATGAGGTACAGGGCCATGAGCTGCACCCCCTCCAGCCAGTTGGTCTCGCCGTCGAGCGAGATGTAGGCGAAGATCGCCGTCGAAGCGAAGAGCATGAGGAGCTGGATGGTCGGGAAGATCAGGTCCAGCGGGTGGAAGAGAAGGCTGACCAGCACGAGCAGCGGCGCGACGAAGACGGCGATCTGCGTCGAGGAATTCGCGGCCACCGACAGCGAAAGATTGATCCGATTCTCGCGCGCGAAGGTGATGCCGCTGTACTGCTCGGCCACGTTGCCCAGGATGGGAACGATGACCAGCCCGACGAAGGCGGGCGAGAGCCCGACGTCGCGGGAGACCGGCTCGACCGCCTCGACTAAGAGCTCGCTCGCGCCGGCCGCTCCGACGATCGATCCGGCCAGGACCGCAACCGCGCGGCGCACCGTCCAGCGGCGGGCCCGCTGCTGCGGCGAAGGCGTGGCTGCGCCGGCCTGGCGGGCGGTCGGCGAGAAATAGGAATAGAAGAGGTAGGCGCCGTAAGTCAGCAGGAGCAGGATTGCGACGCCGACGGACACCTCCTGACGCGCATGGGGGCTGGGCACCGAGCGGGCGAACACCGCCGGGAGGGCCATGGCCGAGACGGCGAGGATCATCATGGCCGCGTGGCGGCCGGCCGCCTTGGGGCGAAACTTCTGCGGACCGTGGCGCAGGCCGCCGATGAACGCGGAAAGCCCGATCACCAGAAGCGTGTTGCACAGGATCGACCCGGTGATCGACGCCTTCACCAGGTCGACCAGGCCCCGGCGCAGAGCCAACACCGTGATCAGGAGCTCCACCGCGTTGGCGAAGGTGGCGTTCAGGAAGCCGCCCATTCCGATGCCCACCCGGACGGAGAGCTGATCCGTCGCCTCGGCGATCCAGGCGGCTAGAGGCGCGAGGGCCAGAACGGCGGCGGAAAGCGTCAGCCACTCCGGTCCGCCCGCAAAGCGGGAGACCGCCGCCACCGGCAGACCGAGCGCGAGAGCCACCCAGACCTTCCCCACCCCGGCAGATGATATCGGCGGCGCCGATATACTCGCGCGCCCCCATGCTGCGAGCTGGAATCGTCGGGCTTCCCAACGTCGGGAAGTCGACTCTCTTCAACGCCCTGACCCGCACCCGCAAGGCTGAGGCCGCCAACTACCCGTTCTGCACGATCGAGCCCAACGTGGGCGTGGTCACGGTTCCCGACGAGCGGTTGGCGCCGTTGGCGAAGATCGCGAAGACGACGAAGATCGTTCCCGCGGCCATCGAGGTGGTGGACATCGCCGGGCTGGTGCGCGGCGCTTCCCGGGGCGAGGGTCTCGGCAACAAGTTCCTGCAGCACATCCGCGAGGTGGACGCCATCATCGAGGTCGTGCGCTGCTTCGAGGACAAGGACGTGGCCCACGTCACCGGAAGGCTCGACCCAAAAGGAGATATCGAGACGATTCAGACCGAGCTGGTCTTAGCCGACCTGGAGACCCTCGCCCGCGCGCGGGAGAAGCTCGAGAAGCTCGCCCGGGGAGGCGAGAAGGACGCCCGGACCTCGCTCGCGGCGGCCGACAAGCTGACCGCCCATCTGGACTCGGGCCACCGGGCCCTGACGGCGCCGCTCGCGCCCGAGGAAAGGGAGCTCGCGCGGCGGTTCTTTCTGCTGACCTCCAAGCCCATCCTCTTCGCCGCCAACGTCTCGGAAAAAGAGCTGGCCGAAGTCGATGCCCTGCCGCGGGTGGCCTCCATCCGGGAGTTCGCGCGCATGCACCTGGGGACGGAGGCTGTCGCGGTCTCCGCCCGGATCGAGGCGGAGCTCGCCGACTTACCGGAGGAGGAAGCGCGCGAATACCTGGCGAGTCTCGGCGTCGCAGAATCGGGCGTCGGCACGCTGATCCGGGCCGCCTATCACCTGCTGGGGCTGCGGACGTTCCTGACCGCGGGCGAGAAAGAGGCCCGCGCCTGGACCATCCGCGCCGGCGACACCGCTCCCGCCGCCGCCGGCGTCATCCACTCCGACTTCGAGAAAGGGTTCATCAAGGCGGAAACGATCTCCTTCGCCGATCTGGTCGCCTGCGGCTCGATGTCCGCCGCGCGGGAGAAAGGGCTTCTGCGACAGGAGGGACGCGACTACGTCGTCGCCGACGGGGACGTCATCCTGTTCAAGTTCAATGTGTAGGTGGGGCGAGACTCGCGATACGGAGACTTCGGGATACAATTTTTATATTGTTGATCACGCCTCCAGAAGTTCGAGCGCGCTGATGGGGTTCTTGAACGGCGCGATGACATAGACGCCCTGGACGCGCCGGCGCGCCTCGGCCAGGAACTCCCGGGCCATGGCGAAGCCTTCCTGCCGCGCGCGCGGACCGGCCTTCTCCAGGAGCGAGAGAACGCGGTCCGGCACGAGGATTCCCGGCACCTCGTGATGCACCCGCAGGGCCAGGCGGTGGCTCGTCAGCGGCCAGACCGCGGCGAGGATGGGAATGGGCGGCCGCCCTCCGAGCCGGTCGCAGAACCGGTCCCAGTCTTCCCAGTCGAAAAAGACCTGCGTCATGGCGAACCGGGCGCCGTGGTCGACCTTGCGCCGGAAGCGCTCGACCTCGCGGTCGAGATCGCGCTCGGTGGGGTTGACCGCCACGCCGAGGAAAAAGTTCGGAGGCTGGCCGACCACGTTGCCGGCCACGTCCAGGCCCTGGTTCAACTCGTGGACGACCTTGACCAGACCGACGCTGTCGGTCTGGTAGACGTCAGTCGAGCCGGGCCGGTCGCCGTGCTGGGACGGATCTCCGGTGATGAGGAGGACGTTTTGGATTCCCTCGCTCCACGCTCCCAGAAGACTCGAGGTCAAGCCCATGAGGCTCGCGTCGCGCGGGGTGATGTGAGGGATGGTCTCGATGCCCGCGCGCTCGCAGCGCACCGCCATCCAGAGCGAGTCCATGTGCAGGTGAGCGAGCGGATTGGAGTTGATGTCGAGCACGTGCACGCCGGGATGAGCGGCGAAGGAGGCCACCGCCGCCATCACCGACTCCGTATCGGTCCCCCGGGGGGGATCGATCTGCATCGAAACGACGAACTCGCTGGCCGCGAGCCGGGCCGCCAGGCGCGATGACGCGGCGCGCTCGCTCGGCGGTTGAACGGGCGGGGGCGGGACGGCCACGGCCGGGCCGGCGCGCGCCTCTTCGGGCGTCAGGTCCTGCAAGGCTTCGGCGATCGCCCGGATGTGGTCGGGGGTCGATCCGCAGCATCCGCCGATGATGCGCGCGCCGCGCCGGGCGGCCTCCCGGGCGAACCAGGCGAAGTAC
>DATFTF010000084.1:0-21750 GCA_035262245.1 Thermoanaerobaculia bacterium | reverse complement strand
GCCCGATCCTGCGCCCGACCAGGTCGAGGAAGCCTGGCGGGCGTATCGAAGCATCGCCCTGCATCGCGCCCTGGAGGAGCTCCCCGAGCCGCAGCGGCAGGCGCTGGGCCTCGCGTTCTTCCAAGACCTCTCCCACGAAGAGGTCGCTTCGGCGCTCGCCCTCCCCCTGGGCACCGCCAAGTCGAGAATCCGGGCGGGGCTTCAATCCCTGAGGCTGCGGCTGGCGCCGGTCATCGCGGCGATCGCAGGAGTCGGAATTCTCGGTCTGCTCGCCCTTCGCCTGTTCGTCCTGCGCTCCGATCTGGGGCTCGACGAGCGCGCGCTCACGATGCTCACCTCGAGCCAGGCCGTTGCCCTGCGGTTGACCGTGCCAGCGGACGCGACGGCGCGCCCCCATGCTCTGTATCGTTTCCTCGAGGGCTCCCCGATCGCGGTCATGACCTTCTCGTACTTCCCGCCCGCGCCGGCCGGACGATGCTACCGGGCCTGGGCCCTGGAATCCGGGCGCTGGATCCTCATCGGCACGGCCCGCCTCGACGCGCAGGGCCACGCCCGCCTGACCCAGGAAAACGGCGCCCTGACGCATCGGCCCGAAGCGCTCGAGGTGACTCTGGAGCCGAAGGGCTCTCCCGGCGTCGCGCCAACCGGCCAGCCGTTCGTCGCCTGGAGCCCTCGGTAGGATCGCAGCGGGATCGGGGCTACCCCTGCAACTTCATCCACCGGACCACGTCGCGCAGGCGGAGGAGCCCGACCAGCCTCCCGCCCTCGACCACCGGAAGCTGCTGGATGTCCCGGCTCGTGAGATCGTGCAGCGCCTGGCTGGCAGGCCTCCCGGGCTCGGTCACCACCAGGCTCGCCGCGGGAGTCATGATCTGCGCGACTCTTGCCGTCGGCCAGTCCTCGCGCGGCACCTTGCGCACGTCGTCGAGCGAAACCAGTCCCGCCAGCCGCCCACCGTCGACGACCGGAAACGCCCGCTCGTCGCTCTTGAGCATGAAGTCGTAGACCAGATCGGAAAGAGCGAGATCGGGCGTGACGGTTCTCACTTCGATGCGCATCAGGCGCGCAACCGGGATGTCGCCTAACAGATCCTCCAGCAGGAGCTGCCGGTAGCTTGCCGCGGCGGCGCTCTTCAAGAACCAGCCGATGAGCGCGATCCAGACGCCGCCGCCGACTCCCGTGCCGAAGATCGGCAGCCGCGCTCCGAGAATCATGGCCAGGCCGCCGAAGACGAAAATCCATCCCACCAGCTGCCCGATCTGCGAGGCCGCCTTCGTCGCGCGCTTCAAGTCCTTCATCCCGGCCCAGAGAAGGGAGCGCAGGATCCGGCCCCCGTCGAGGGGAAAACCGGGCACCAGATTGAAGAGACCCAGCGTGATGTTGATCGATCCGAGCCAGAAGAGCATCGTCGCCAGGGGGGAGAGGCCGGACAGCGCCGACCCCGGGTTCTCCGTCAGCCGAAACGGGCCGCGCACCAGCGTCGCGCCCAGCGCCAGAAACGCGGCCCCCAGGATCAGGCTCGAGAGCGGTCCCACCACGGAGATCACGAATTCCATGCCCGGAGACCCTGGTTCCCGCTCGATGTTGGAGACGCCGCCGAAAAGAAAGAGCGTGATGTGCCGGACCGGCAGGCCCCGCGAGCGCGCCACCAGCGAATGCGAGAGCTCGTGCGCCAGGACGGAGCCGAAGAAGAGCGCGGCGGCGGCCAGAGCGAGAGAGAGATCGAGACCGAGTCCCCAGTCCGGATGCATGGAGGCGAATCCGGCGGCCAGATTCCACGTGATCAGGACGAAGATGAAGACCCAGCTCGGATCGATGCGAATCTCGATGCCGAAGAGGCTCGTCACGCGAAAGCCGCGCCCGGCGGCCGCCCGCGGACGCACCGGGGGGCGAAGACGTTCCACCGCGGTGTCCATCGTGGTCCGAGGTCCGGCCATCGATCACGGCGACGGGCGGCCTCACTCGCGTCCGTGCCAGTTTCGTGCCGGCGGATCTGGAATCAGGGAGTCAAACGGTCCGGCAGCAGGAAGACCCGGCGGGCCAGCGGGCTCGCCAGCGTCTCCTCGCGATAGTACGACTTCAGAATCGAGGGCCGCCAGGTCATCAAGTCCGGATTGGCCTCGGCGAATTCCTCGAACGACGATCCCCGGCCGAAACGGGCGATCCGCTCGCGGATGAGGAGGACGTAGGCCCAGGTGATGGTCTCGTGGTACAGAGCGGGCTTTCGAAACGACGCCGCCAGACGCGCCAGCGCCGCGGCGAATCGGTTCAGGGCTTCGGCGGGCGGAGAGAGGCCGAGCAGGAGCCAGACAGCCCGGACGTGGTCGGCGTGGTGGAACTTTTCTTCCGGCAGTGTTGCCGATTCAAACGCCGCCAGGAACTCGCCGTCTCCCAGCCGGTCCACAACATCCCCGCGGCCCTCCGCGTCAGCGCTCATCGTCGGGCTCGCGCAGCCGGTGGCTCGCGGAGGCGTTCAGGTCGAGGCCGTAGACACGCTTCAAGTCCGCGATCTGGCGCAGGGACTCCGGGGTGAACGGGACCTTCCCGTCGAAGGCGTGCAGCACGACGCCCTCCAGCAGATCCCCGAGCGTCATGTCCTTCAACTCGGCGAAGGCCTTGAGGACCTTGAGCAGGCGCTTCTCCATGCGCGCCCCCGTCTGGACTCGCTCGACGACCGGGCGGACCGGCTCGCGGCGAACGGTCTCCCGCCGAGACCGTCGTGTCTTTGTGATCACGGTAATATTATACCAAAATACCAAACGGCCCGCTAGCGGAATAATGCGCTCGCCCGGCGGCGGCCGGGCAGGAGGTCGCCGTGGCACGCTACCGGATCGAGGAATACGTTCGATGGGAGGACATCGACGCGGCGGGGATCATCAATTATCAGGCTTATCTGCGCTTTTTCGGCCTGGCCGAAGCGGAGATGCTTCGTTCGGCGGGATTGAGCTATCGCTTCCTGTTCGACGTCCTGGGCATCTGGCTCCCCCGCGTCCGGGTGGAGTGCGACTTCCATGCGCCGGTCAAGCTCGACGAGCTTCTCTCCGTCGAGGCCTACTCGAGCAAGATCGGAAGGACCTCGCTGCACCTCGACTTCGAGGTGCGCCGCCGGACTGAACCCGCAACCATGGTCGCCAGCGGCAAGTACGTCCTGGTCTGCGTCCAGCAGGGTACCTTCAAGCCGGTTCCCGTCCCCGAGGAGGTCCGTTCGAGAATCGGTATCTACCACGAGCCTCGATGAGCGCAATCGAGGAGCGGATGGTCGGGCGGGTTCGATCGCGCCGGCGTCGGGGCGTCAGCCGGGCCAGCCCAGAGGCCAAGACTCCGGGGAGTCCGAGCCCGGCCAGACGCCGTCGAGAAGGCCGTCCGGAGACTCCGACTCCATGCTCGAGCGGGTGGTCACGATCTCAAAGACGGGCGGCTCCAAGATGTGCCGCTTGACCGCGCACTGGTCGACCGCCCGCAGCAAGGCGTCGTGGTACTTCTCGGGGAAGTCGGCCGGGAGCGCGATCTCGATGCGGATGCGCGCAATGTGCCGTCTCTTCGCGCCCCGCTCGAAGGAGAGAGTCAGGGCGAGGCCCTCGGTGTCCAGATTTCTCTGCCGGCAGAAGCTCAAGGCATAAAAGCCCGAGCAGGTTCCAATCGAGGCCAGGAAGAGATCAAAAGGGGACGGCGCTGCTCCGGTGCCCCCCGCCGCGGCCGGCTGATCGGTGCGGACCCAGAATCCCTCGTGGAGAGCGTCGACCCGAAGGCCTCCTGGAAAGCGGATGTCCATGGCCAGAGCTTGTTCCGGAAGCGCCGGCCTGCGCCTGATGCAGCTTCATCATCCGCGCGAGGGCGCGGGAATAGGTCTTTGTTATCCATGGTGGAACCCGTTATCTGGAACAGGCTGGAATCTCGAACAGGAAGGCCGCGCGCGACCGGTCTGAAGGCGCGTGAAACCGGAACGCTGAACCTCGCGCTTCTCCGGCCCGTATTTTGCGTTGGGAGACCACGGTTCGAAAGGCGGCGCCGCGGGAGGCCGCGCATGCCCGCTGAGAGGTGAGTGACATGGCTTCGCAAATCTTGACTCTTCCCGTCGTCCCGATGAGGTCGAGCGTCCTGCTGCCCGGCGTTTCGACGCCGATCGCCGCCGGCCGCCCCGCTACGCTGCGGGCCATCGAGGCTGCCCTCAAGGATCCCGCCCGCCGCGTTTTCGCCGTGGCCCAGCGGCAGGACAGCGATGTGGTGACGCCCGAGAACCTGTTCACCATCGGAACGATCGCGACCATCAGCTCCGTACAGCAAGGTCTGGGCGGTATCCGGCTCCTGCTCGAGGGAACCCAGCGCGGGATCGCCGCCCGGGTCATCACGCGAAACGGGTACCTCGAGGCAACGGTGCAGCCGGCGCACGAGATGCTTCCCCTCGACCCGAAGGATCCCGCGTTCATGGCTCTTCATCGGGAGGCGCGCGAGCGGGCCGCGGAGCTGGGCAAGAAGCTCGGCCTGCCGGAGGAAACCATCGGCCAGATCCTGGCGGAGATCGACGAGCCGGGCCGCCTGGCCGACGTTGTGGCGGGCTACATCGAGATCTCCACCGCCGAGAGGCAGGCGCTGCTGGAGACGCTGTCGGTCGAGGAGCGGCTGCGGCGCGTTCTGGTGCACGTCCAGCGGCAGATCGACGTTCTCTCGGCCCAGGAAGACATCCAGTCCAAGGTCAAGGAAGAGCTGGGCGAGCGCCAGCGCGAGGTCTACCTGCGCGAGCAGATGAAGGCCATCCAGAAAGAGCTCGGCGAAGGCGAGGGTTCCGACGACGAGTCCTTGAAGGAGCTGAAAGCCAAGCTCGACCGGCTGGAGCTGCCAGAGGAAGCCCGCAAGGAGGTCGACCGGGAGTGGAACCGGCTCTCCCGGATCGGGCGCGAATCCGTCGAATCGCAGGTCATCCGTACGTATCTGGAAACCGTCGCCGAGCTGCCCTGGAACACGGCGAGCGAGGACGACCTGGACGTCCAGAAGGCGGCGCGGATCCTGAACGAAGATCATTATGGTCTCTCCGACGTCAAAGACCGGATCCTGGAGTTCCTCGCCGTGCGGCAGCTGTCGCAGGCGCGCAGCGGCGCGGCCTCGGCCCGCCGCGAGGCGGAGGCGGAGCGCAAAGACGCGGCCGCCGAGGTGACTCCCGGCGCGCGGGCCGGCGAGGCCGGCGCCGTCAGCAAGGAGGACGTGGCCACCGACGTCCGCAAAGCGGCCCGGGCCAAGGGGCGGATCCTTCTCTTCATCGGTCCCCCCGGCGTCGGCAAGACCTCGATCGCCAAGTCCATCGCCCGCGCCATGGGCCGCAAGTACGTGCGAATCTCCTTGGGCGGAGCGCGTGACGAAGCCGACATCCGCGGGCACCGCCGCACCTACATCGGCGCGATGCCGGGCCGCATCCTGCAGGGGATGAAGCAGGCCGGCACACGCAATCCGGTCTTCCTCTTGGACGAGGTCGACAAGCTCGGAGTCTCCTTCCAGGGCGATCCGGCTTCCGCCCTCCTGGAGGTGCTGGACCCGGCGCAGAACGACTCCTTCACCGACCACTATCTGGGCATTCCCTTCGATCTCTCCGAGGTGCTGTTCATCGCCACGGCCAATTTCATCCAGAGCATTCCCCCGCCGCTGCTCGACCGCATGGAGACGGTCGAGTTTGCGGGCTACACCGAGCAGGAGAAGCTCCACATCGCCCGCGGATACCTCGTGCCGCGGCAAGTCTCGGAGAACGGGTTGGAGCAACGGCAACTGTCGATCGGCGACGACGCCCTCTCCAACATCATCTCCAGCTACACGCGGGAGGCCGGCGTGAGACAGCTCGAGCTCCAGCTCGGCAAGCTCGCCCGGAAGGTCGCCCGCCGCATCGCGGCGCACGAGGTGGAGAGCGTGTCGGTCACCGCGTCGGACGTGCCCGGGCTGCTCGGAAGACCCAGGGTGCACCCCGAGAAGATGGCCGGCGAAGACCAGATCGGGATCGCCACCGGCATGTACTACACGCCGGCGGGCGGCGACATCATGTTCGTCGAGGCGACGCTGATGCGCGGCAAGGGCGATCTCATCCTGACCGGCCAGCTCGGCGACGTGATGAAAGAGTCCGCGCGCGCCGCGTGGACGTTCGCGCGCTCCCACGCCGGCCGCCTCGGGATCGAGGAGGGCGACTTCGAGCGGGACGTGCACATCCATGTGCCGGCCGGTTCGATCCCCAAGGACGGACCTTCAGCCGGCATCGCGATGGCCTCGGCCCTGGTCTCCGCTCTGTCCAAGCGCCCGGTGCGCAACGACGTGGCGATGACCGGAGAGATCACCATCTCCGGACGCGTGCTTCCCATCGGAGGCCTGAAGGAGAAGATCCTGGGCGCCGTCCGCGCGGGGATCACCCACATCGTCCTGCCCAGGGAAAACGAGGCCGACCTGGAAGATCTGCCCGAAGAGGTTCGCGGGCTTCTGGAGGTGAGCGCGGTCGACAGCCTGGCGGAGGCGCTCGCGGTCACCCTGCGCGGAACAACCTTGCAGGAGGGACGCCTCCTCTTCGACGGCGACGGGGCTTCGGCGTCGGACCGGGCGGCCCACTGAGGAGCCGAGGGACTTTCTATCCCGCCGCGGGCGGCCGCCGCCTGCGATTGCGTCTTCGGGCTTCGAAGTCGATGCGGGCCTGACGGCCTCGCCGGTAGGAGCAGACCGGACAGAAGCGCGACAGCGCGCGAACGCGTGGGAGCGGACCGCCGCAATCCGCGCAGGCCTTGCCGGCGGCCGCCTCAATCGGAGCCGGCGCCGAACCTTCGGGGAGTGCAGCCTTCTTGCGGCGCGTTCGCTCGGCCGGGGGCCCGCAGGGAGGCGAATTCTCGGAGGCCACGGGGGCTGGAAGATTGGTGACCGCGCGACAGAAGGCCAGCTCCCGGGTCGGCCCGCTACCCGTCGCCAGGCGTTGGCCGGTCCTGACCGAGAGCGCGCAGTACCAGAGCTCATCGGCGTGCTCCAACTGAACGCCGAGTCCCGTTTTCTCCAGACGCGCGAGGAGGCGCTCGGCCGCCGCCGGGTCGACAGAGTAGTCGGCCTCGGGGGCGGAGTCGCCCAGTCGCCGCGCGATGAGGCGGTCGAGGTCCGGACCGGGCCCGTGAAGCATGGGACGAAACAGTAGCGGCGCGGGCCTGGCGTGTCGGTACGCTGCCGTACAGACGATCCGGCGTGAGGAAAGCAGGATCCGGCTCGAATTCTGCAATGGAACGTTGCGGAAGGAGCCGTGCCGGAGGCAGCGATGTCGAAACCACTACCGAAGCTGCGGGACGACAACCGGATTCTGGCCTCGCTTCCGCCGGCTGATTACCGGCGCATCTCCCGCTTGCTCGAGCCCGTTCAATTCCGCAGGGGTCAGCCGCTTCACGAGCCGGGACGCCGAGCCACGCACGCCTATTTTCCGCGGACCGGCGTCGCCTCGGTCGTCGCCCGCTTCTCAGACGGAACGGCCATCGAGGTCGCGACGATCGGCAACGAGGGACTCGTCGGCCTCTCCGCTTACCTGGCGGATGGACGCAATCCGATGGAGGTCTTCGTCCAGGTTCCCGGCGAGGCGGTCCGCATGGATGCCGACGCCTTTCGCCTGGAGATTCGCAGCGGCGGCGCCCTGCGCGACCTCGCTCGCCGCTATGCCTTCGCTCTCCTGGTTCAGGTCGGGCAGTCCGCGGCCTGCAACCGCATCCACTCGCTCGACCAGCGGTGCGCCCGGTGGCTCCTCATGACGCACGACCGTGTCCTGGGAGATCACATCGCGCTGACGCAGGAGTACCTGGCCGAGATGCTCGGCGTGCGGCGCGCCGGCGTGACCCAGGCGGCGCACGCCTTGAAGCGGCGCCGGTTGATCGATTATCACCGTGGGACCATCCGCGTCATCGACCGCAGAGGCCTGGAGAGGGCCACCTGCGAGTGTTACGCGCTCATCCGCGGCGAGCACGAGGCACTGATCGGCTGACACGCCCGGTTGAGTCGTCCGCCGGCCACCCGGCGCCGGCGCAGTCGCGCATTTCTGTCCGAAATCTGCTCTAATTCAGAGATCACCCGGAAGGAGAACGGCATGAGACACGTCTGGCGTCTGGGCCCGCCCCTCGCCCTGATCTGCCTTTGTTCCGGCGCGCTCGCCGGAGCGCGGACTCCGGACCAGGCCGGCACGGCCAGCGGCGAGCTCAAAGTCGCCGGTCAGACCACGCCTCTGTCGCACGCCTACGCCCGGGCGGTCAAGGGATTCTTCGATCCGAGCAAGGAAGACGTGCTGGTCATCCTGTCCGACGTCCCCATCGCCCAAGAGGCTCTGGAAGACGAGTTCGCGCGGCACCGGCTGGCGGCGGACGGCAAGCTTCACGCCGTGGAAATCACGTTGAACGCGGAGAAAGAGCCGATCTCCGGGGCTCTTCTGCACGAAGCCTTTGCGAAGACGCAAGGCTACGTCTCGGTGACCGGCATGCACCAGTTCGAAGCCCGGACCTTCGAACCCTCGTTGGTGGAAGGCAAGCTCTTCATGACCAAACCGGGCGAGTTCCTCTCCACGTCCTTCGAGTACTCGGCGACCTTCCGGGCGCCGGTCTGGCACCGCCCGCGTCCCACAGCCAGTGGCGCCGCCGCCGCGGAGACGCCGGCCGGCAAGGCCACGCTGGCCTTCCTGAAGACCGTGCGGTCGGGGAACAAGGCCGCCATCCAGAAGCTGATGACTTCTGAGGCAGCCAGGGGGCTCGACGGCCCCGAAGGCAAGGAAGCCCTGGAATTTCTCAAGACGGCCACTCCCGACCCGAAGACGGCGCAGATCGAAAGCGTGGACATCAAAGGCGACACGGCGAAGGTCGATGTCGTTGAGAAGTCCGAGAACGGGAGCGTCACCTCCCACTTCACTCTGGTCCTGGAGGGAGGAAGGTGGAAGGTCAGCTCCATGTAGGGCGAAGGGACCAGTGATGCTTCGACGAGAGAGGTGGAAGTTGTGAATTGCGAATTGTCAATTGTGAATTGGCTCCAGTTGCTCGTCCCATTCACAATTCACAATTGACCATTCATAATTTCCTCTAAACCTCTAGACTGTGAAACATGCGAAAAGGCGATTGGGTTCTGGCCGGGCTGTGCTCTCTCCTCGCCCTGCCGCTGATTCTCCGTGAGCCGGCGGCGCAGGCCAGCGCCGCACAGGAGATCGGTTTCCGAGTCATCGAGCGTCTCGATGCGACGCGGGCCTCCAGCGCGTTCCCGAGCGGCCGACCCATCCAGATCGCCTTCTGGTACCCCGCTGCCGCGGCCTCGGGCTCCCCCGCCATCGCTTTCCGCGACTATGTCGAGCTGGCCGGCCGGGAGACGTCCTTCGACCCCGCCAACCGTCCGAGCCGGGCTCAGCAGGCGGTCGAGCGGTACAAGTTGCAGCTCTCCGCCGCGCATGTGAAACCGGAAGAAGCCGACGCGCTGCTCGCGACCCGCATGCACGCGCTCAAGGGCTCCCCCGCCGCGCTCGGCCGATTTCCGCTCGTGCTGATCGCACCCGGCAACGACCAGTCGGCGCACGACCACGCTTTCCTGGCCGAGAGCCTGGCCGAACGCGGCTACGTCGTCGCCCTGCCGCCCTCGGCGACGCGGATCGCCGGTCACATGACGAAGGAGTCGGACATTCCGGAAATGGCCACCGCGCAGGCCGCCGACCTCGCAGTGGCTCTGCGCACAGCGAGATTCGAGACGGTCGTCCGCGCAGGCCGGTATGGAGTCGTCGCGCACAGCTTCGGAGCGCGCGCCGCCCTGTTGTTGGCCATGGGCGATGCCGATCTCGGAGCCCTGGTCAGCCTGGACGGGGGCATCGGGTCGAAGGACGGGAAGGGATGGCTGGAGAAGGCGAAGGGATTCAACCGTGCGCGCGCGACCGCGCCGATTCTCCATTACTACGGGGAGACGGACAAGAGCCTGGCACCGGATTTCGACCTTCTGCGTTCCCTAGACCGCTCCAACCGGTACCTGATCAACGTGGACGCCATGGCCCACGTTCACTTCTCCAGCGTGGGGGCACAGGTCGCAACCCTTCCCGCCCTGGCACTGGCCAGCGCCGCCGATGCGCGCACATCGGATGCCTGGAACGCGGTGGTCGCGGCGACGGCGAGTTTTCTGGATCACTTTGTCTCAGACTCTGCTGCCACGAACCAATCGCCCTGGACGCCTCCCGCATTGGCCCTGCTGCATCCGACGACTCTGAAGTCCGCACCGACGCCAACGCCGACGCCGATGGCTTCTGCCGGCTCGAAGAAAACTCGAAAGTAGCAGTCCGGGACCGCGGGACAGACTTCACCGCGGGGAGCTGACGCTCCCGGGGCCGGGTCGAACCGGCGCCCCAACGCGGGGCATACTTCTTCTCGGGCCGCTGTTCGTCAATAATGCCCAACTCCGATGTGGATTGTCCGCCTCGCGCTGCGCCGTCCCTACACGTTCGTGGTGATGGCCCTTGTAATCCTGATCCTGGGACCTCTGGTCATCCTGAGGACGCCGACCGACATCTTCCCCAACATCAACATCCCGGTCGTCAGCACCATCTGGTTTTACGGAGGACTCTCCGCCCCGGAGCTCGCCAACCGCATCGTCTCCGGATACGAGCGCGCTCTGACCACCACGGTCAACGACATCGAACACATCGAGTCTCAGTCGCTCGCCGGAGTCTCGGTGGTCAAGATCTTCTTTCAGCACAAGGCGCGCATCGACGCCGCCGTCTCTCAGGTGACGGCCATCGCGCAGACCGTCGTCCGCTCGGACCCGCCGGGCACGTCGCCGCCGCTGGTCATCCAGTACAGCGCGTCGACTGTTCCGGTACTTCAGCTCGCGCTGTCCGGACAGGGCCTGACCGAGCAGCAATTCTTCGATTTCGCCAACAACTCGATCCGCACGCAGCTCGCGACCGTGCAGGGTGCGGCGATTCCGTATCCCTACGGGGGCAAGCAGCGCCAGATCCAGGTCGATCTGAATCTCTCCGCGCTGCAATCCAAGGGCCTCTCGCCCACCGACGTCGTCAGCGCCATCAACACGCAGAACCTGATTCTCCCGGCGGGAACCTCGAAGATCGGAGGGTTCGAGTACAGCGTCGCGATGAACAGCAGCCCGTTGACCGTGGAGGGCTTGAACGACCTGCCGATCAGAGCCAGCAACGGCGCGGTCCTCTACGTCCGAGATGTCGCCCACGTGCGCGACGGGTATCCGCCGCAGACCAATCTCGTCCGGGTCAACGGGCAGCGGGCCTGTCTCCTCACCATCCTGAAGACGGGCGCCGCCTCGACGCTGGACATCATTTCCCGCGTCCGCGGCCAGCTCCCCCTCATCGCCTCCCAGCTTCCCGAAGAGCTGCGCATCACGCCATTGAACGACCAGTCCGTCTTCGTGCGCGCCTCGATCGACGGCGTCGTTCGCGAGGCGCTGATCGCGGCCTGCCTGACTGGGCTCATGATCCTGGTCTTTCTGGGGAGCTGGCGGAGCACGGTGATCATCGCCGTCTCCATCCCTCTCTCGATCCTGACCTCCATCCTCGTGCTGGCGGCCCTGGGCGAGACGATCAACATCATGACTCTGGGAGGTCTGGCCCTGGCCGTGGGCATCCTGGTCGACGACGCCACGGTCGAGATCGAGAACATCAACCGCAACCTCGATCAGGGCAAGCCGATCGAGCAGGCCATCCTGGACGGCGCGGCGCAGATTGCCGTCCCGGCGTTCGTCTCGACGCTCTCGATCTGCATCGTCTTCGTGCCGATGTTCTTCCTGACCGGCGTGGCGCGATACCTCTTCGTGCCGCTGGCGGAAGCGGTCGTCTTCGCGATGCTGGCCTCGTATTTCCTGTCGCGGACGCTCGTTCCCACCATGGCCAAATACCTTCTGCGCGAACACCAGCCGCATGAGCTGCGGGGGAAACCGAATCTCTTCGCCCGGATCCAGCAGGGCTTCGAGAAGAAGTTCGAGAGCCTGCGCCGCTCTTACCGCGAGGTTCTCGACTTCTCCCTGCAGCGGCGCAGGGCATTCCTGCTCACGTTCCTTGGCGCCTGCGTGGGTTCGGCGGTCGTTCTGTACCCCTGGCTGGGCGAGGATTTCTTCCCTCAGGTGGATGCCGGCCAGATCAAAATGCACCTTCGGGCCAAGACCGGCACGCGCATCGAGGAGACCGCGAGGCTGTGCGACGAGATTGACCGGAGCATCCACCGGATCATTCCGAGCAAGGACCTCTCGGTGCTGATCGACAACATCGGCGTCCCCTACAGCGGGCTGAATCTGTCCTACAGCAATTCGGCTCCGGTGGGCCCGGGAGACGCGGACATCCTGATCTCCATGAAGGAGGGGCACCCGCCCACGGCGGACGTCATCCGCGAGATGCGCAAGCGTCTGGCGCAGGAGTTCCCCGGGGTGACCTTCTACTTCCTGCCGGTCGACATCGTCAGCCAGATCCTGAACTTCGGTCTCCCGGCGCCGATTGACGTGCAGGTCGTCGGCAACAATCTCAATGCCAACCGCGCCTTCGCCGAGACTCTGATGGCGAAGATCCGCCACGTGCCGGGCATCGTCGATCTGCGCATCCACCAGCCCTTCGACGCCCCGAAGCTCTTCGTACAGGTGGACCGCACGCGCGCGCAGCAGGTCGGCTACACCCAGCGCGACGTGGCCGGCAACCTGCTGGTGGCCCTCTCCGGCAGCTCCCAGACCTCACCCGGCTTCTGGATGGACCCCAGAAGCGGCGTCAGCTACAACGTCGCGGTGCAGGCGCCCCAGTACCGCATCACCTCGCTGCAGGATCTGCAGAACATTCCGATCACCGGCGCCGTCGGACGTCCTCCGCAAGTCATGGGGAACCTGGCGGCGATCTCGCGCGACGCCGAGCCGGGCACCGTCTCTCACTACAACGCGCAGCCGGTCATCGACATCTATGGAGGCGTGGACCGGACCGATCTGGGCAGCGTCGCCAGGCCGGTCACACGCCTAGTCGAGGAGGCGCGCAAGAAACTGCCGCGAGGCTCGCAGATGATCGTACGCGGCCAGGCCGAGACGATGCGGACCTCCTTTGAGGGCCTGCTCTTCGGTCTCCTCTTCTCCATCCTCCTCGTGTACCTGCTTATCGTGGTGAATTTTCAGTCGTGGCTGGACCCCTTCATCATCGTCTCGGCCCTTCCCGCGGCCATCGCAGGGATCGTCTGGATGCTCTTCCTCGCCCACACCACCATCAGTGTCCCCTCGCTGACCGGCGCCATCATGTGCATGGGCGTGGCCACGGCGAACAGCATTCTGGTGGTGAGCTTCGCCCGCCAGCGCATGGACGCGGGGGACGACGCGCTGCACGCGGCCGTGCAGGCGGGCACGACGCGCTTCCGCCCGGTGCTCATGACCGCGCTCGCCATGATCATCGGCATGGTACCGATGGCGCTCGGCTTCGGGGAGGGGGGCGAGCAGAACGCGCCGCTCGGACGCGCCGTGATCGGCGGGCTTCTCTTCGCGACGGTCTCGACCCTGTTCTTCGTGCCGGTCTTTTTCAGCCTGCTGCATGGCTGGCTCGTTGCGCGGGCAAGCGCGCGCGAATCGGCCGGAAAGACTTGAGCCATGAGCTCCGCGTCGCCGGATCGTAACGTGCCTCCGTCCGCGCCCGGATGGCGCAATCGCGGCATGCTCCTCGTGCTCGCCGGCGTGGCGGTGCTCGCCGCCGGCTTCGGCATCGCGACCCGCGTGCGCAGCCACAAGATCCTGCGCGAGGACACCGAGGCGGCGGCGGCGCCGCTCGTCTCGGTGATCACAGCCGAGCGCGGGACCGCACAGCAGGAGCTCGTGCTGCCGGGGACGGCCCAGGCCTTCATCGACGCTCCCATCTATGCCCGCACATCCGGGTACCTGCGCAAGTGGTACGCCGACATCGGCACGCGCGTGCGCAAGGGGGAGCTGCTCGCGGAGATCGAGTCGCCGGAGACCGACCAGCAGCTCCTGCAGGCGCGCGCCGAGCTCGGCACGGCGCGGGCCAACGAACGGCTGGCCAGGGTGACCGCGGACCGTTACACGGAGCTCATCAAATCCGACTCGGTCTCCAAACAGGACGTGGACAACGCGGTGGAGACCCTCGCCGCTCGGCGCGCCGACGTCGCGTCCGCGGAAGCCAACGTCCGCCGTCTCGAGCAGCTCGTTTCCTTCGAACGCATCGAAGCCCCCTTCGACGGTGTGATCACCGCGCGCAACACCGACATCGGCCAGTTGGTCGACGCGGGCGCGAGCGGCGGCACCAGCCGGGAGCTCTTCCACATCGCGACGACCGGAACGCTACGGGTCTTCGTCGCCGTCCCGCAAACGGCCTCGCCTTCGGCGACGCCGGGCGTGCCGGTCGACGTCACTCTGATCGAGCGGCCCGGCAAGGCCTTCCCCGGAAAGATCGTCCGCAACGCGCGGGCCATCGACCCCGCCACCCGCACTCTTCTCGTGGAGATCGATCTCGAAAACAAAGACGGCGAGATCCTTCCGGGCGCCGCGGTCGAGGCGCACCTGAAGCTGACCGCCGCCAACACGACGTGGCTCCTTCCGGTGAGCGCGCTCATGTTCCGGTCGGAAGGCATTCGCGTCGCCGTGCTCGCGCAGGGCAGTCATGCGTCGCTGCTGCCGGTCACCCTCGGACGCGACCTCGGGACCAAGATCGAGATCACTTCGGGTCTTCCCTCCAGCGTACAAGTCATCAACAACCCTCCGGACTCCTTGGTCGACGGACAGGCCGTCCGCGTTGCCAAGCCCGCCGCAGCGCAGCTGCCGCCGAAAAAAGGATAGAACCAGCCTCGCCTTGAGTGTTCGTGTACAACTACTCAGATCGAACTGCAGGGCCTCCGGTCGTGCCCTCCGCGGCGCGCGAAGCTCCCGAAGTAACCGAGGGAGGACGTTGCTCGCCGCGGGGAGCCGGAGCGAGCACGGGATCAGGCGTTCGGTCGAGCCCGCATCCGGGCGAGCCGAACGCCGGTGCGCGCGCGAGAGCGCAGATCCCGCGCGCCGCGTAGGCGACGTGGGTGGCACGTTTTCTGCTCCCTCAAACGTTTGACGCGCGGCGATTCTCGATCAGAACGTGGCGGCTGCGCCGAGAAGGCGTCCGGCCGCGGTCGCCCAAGCCAAAGGAGCTCGATATGCGATTCTTCTGTCGTCTCGGAATGGTCATCGCGCTCGCAACGCTGGCGGCCGCCACGGCGGCCGCGCAGGACACGGGCACGTCTTCTCCGCCGCCTGCCTCTCAGTCCGCGGCGCCGCCTCAGGTCACCGCTGTGCCCTCGCAGTCTTCGCCGCAAACGAATCCGGCCGCAGCACCGGAGACGAACTCGGCGCAACAACCCGAAGGCTCGGCGACGCAACCCGCGCCTGCGCCGGCGGTGTCCGCGCCGACGGACACGACAACGGTGACCAGTCAACCGGCTACGCCGGCCAAGCCTGCACGCTCCCGCTCTGCGGCGAAGGCTTCGAAGAAGCCGGCCAGCCGTGAGAGCGAGAAGGACAAGAACGCCGTCACGGCTCCGGCCCAGGTCTCCGGCACCTCCGGCAACCCGCCGTCCAATCCGCCCGGCGGCGGCACCGCGGCCGGCCCAGCGCCGTCCGCCGAAGCCAATCCCGCGCCTCCGCCGGCTTCCGAGCCTCCCGCCGCCATCGCCCCGCAGGCTCAGGCCGAATCGGCTCAGCCGGCCGCGGAGACCGCACCTGCCCGTCGTGCCCGGACCGCCAGCGGCTGGATCCTCGCGGGCATCGGCGTCCTCGGACTCCTGTACATCGTCTATCTCATCAGCCGCCGCAAGCGCGAGGAGCGCATGTCGATCCTCGACCACGATTTTGCTCCCGAGCCGCGCCGGTCGCCGCTCGCGCGCACGCGCCTCTCGTAGGCCGTCGCCTTCGCGGAGTTCGTCGATCTGCGCCTTCGGCCAGCCCCGGTCCGCGGCGCGCGAAGCTCCCGCAGTAACCAAGGGAGGACGTCGCGCGCCGCGGGGAGCCACAGCGAGCATGGGGCCAGGCTCGCGGTCGAGCCCGCACCCGGGCGAGCCGCGAGTTGGTGCGCCGGCAGGGCGCAGGCCCCGCGCGCAGCGTAGGCGACGTGGTCAGGGCGTGAAGAAGTAGCGCGTCAGGTGAAAGAAGATCGGCGCGGCAAAGCAGAGTGAATCGATGCGGTCGAGCATTCCGCCGTGCCCCTGGATGAAGCTGCCGTAGTCCTTGACGCCCCGATCGCGCTTGATGGCCGAGAGAATCAATCCTCCGGCGAAACCGGCCAGGGTGATGGCGAGCGACATCAGCCCGGCCTCCCAGACGGAGAACGGCGTGGCCCACCAGATGGCGGTTCCCACCGCGGAGGCCGCGAGGATCCCCCCCACGAATCCCTCCCAAGTCTTGTTGGGACTGATCGACGGCGCGATGGGCCTCCGTCCCCAGAGCTTGCCGCATGTGTACTGGAAGACGTCGGAGAGCTCGACGACCAGCACCAGGAAGACCAGGAGCCGCGTGTTGCGGCTCCCGAAGCCCGGAATCTCCAGGACCAGCAGCGCCGGGGCGTAGCTGACGCAATAAACGCACACCATCAGACCCCAGTGGATCGTCGCGGTCCGCTCCAGAAACCTCTCGGTGCCTCCGGCCAGCACGTTGGAGACTGCGACGAACGCGAAAGCGTACACCGGAATCATGATGGAGAAGAGGCCGTACCAGCGCGCGCCGATCAGGACGTACTGCAGCGGTGTGATCAGAAAGAAGCTCCAGAAGAGCGTGCCATGGTCCTCGCGCCGGGTGGGGGCCAGGGTGACGAATTCGCGCAGGGCCAGAAAGGAGATGAGCGCGAAGAGGACGATGGATCCGGTCGGGCCGATCCACACCGCGGCCGTGAACACCGCGACCATGGCCCACCAGGCCCGGATCCGGGCGTTTAAGTTGGCCACCGTGGCCCGCGCCGCATCGGACCGGACGCGCCGGGACAGAACGGCGCCGGCGGCGCTCGAGACGACCAGGAGCCCGAGCACGCCCGCGATGAGCGCGACGAGCTGACGGTCCTCGAGTCCCTTCATGGATCCAGGCTACGGCCCGCCGAGCGCCATCACGGCGCCGCGGGCCCGTTCCAGAAACGCTCCCTTCGCTTCCCCCGGCGCGGGCGCGAGGGGATCGCCGAAGATCACGCGCGACAGCATGGGCACCGGGAGCGATTCGCCCTTGGGAAGGATGCGGTTCATGTTGTCCAGATACACCGGCAAGGCCTCGACACCGGGGCTGGCCAGGCACAGATGGTAGAGGCCGCTGCGAAACGGCGCGACGGTCTCGCCCGACCCGCGCGTCCCCTCCGGAAAGACGATCAGAGAGTCTCCGCCGGACATCGCGGCGACGAGCATGTCGATGGCCTGCCGCGCGGCCGCTACGCGTCCCTGGCCGGCGGCGGGAGCGCCTTCCTGAGAAGGACGATCGATCAGCACCGCGCGAAAAACGCGCGAGGCGAGAAAACGTCGGATGCCGCCTTTCTCCCAGTAGTCCCGGGCGGCCACCGGACGGGCGCGCTTGCGGGCCGGCGCGGGCAGAGCCGACCAGAGGACCACGAAGTCGAGATGGCTGGTGTGGTTGCCGAAATAGATGCGCTGCCGGGCGTCGGGTGGACCGCTTCGGTAGACGACGGTCGGTCCGGCCACCAGACGGGCCAGCGCGGAGACGGCGGCGGCGATCATCGACGCGCCTTCAGGGCGATCATCCTCGCGCCCGGAGTGCACGGGCGATGGCTGCTGTGCGGCGCGCCGCGGTGACGGCGCAGCCGGCGACGATCACGACGAGGCCGGCATAGAGGACGCGCGGCGGAAAGCCGGCCGCTCCCTCCACGGCCGACCCGACGCAGGAGAGCGTGACCACGAACATCCGGTGCTGTTTGGCCATCGGCCCGGCGAAGCTCTGAGGAAGTCCGACCGCGCCACCCAGCATGCGCACGTACGCCGTGAGCATGGCTCCGAGCGCGGCGAGCCATCCGAGCGTGAGCCCGCCCGGGAGAGCGCGCGCGCAGAGTCCCGCGCCCACCAGGATCAGCGAGTCCGCCAGACGGTCCGGCAGATCGTTGTAGATCTCGCCCACCGCGCTTCCGAGGCCTCCCTCGACCGCGATCAAGCCGTCGAGCATGTTGCACAGGAGCCGCAGTTGAACCAGAGCCGCGGCGGCCAGGAGCCAGGGCCATCGCGCCGCTCCCCCGGCGGAAGGGGACCAGGCGAGACAGGCTCCCGCAGCGCCCGCGACCACCACGCTCGCGATCGAGACCGCGTTGGGCCGGATCCCGTTGCGGGCCATCCATGCCGCGAGCACGCGGGCCCACTTGCGCTCGCGGGTTTTCAGCGGCCGTCGCGCTGCCGGTTCCATCGTGTTTGGGAAGATAAAGAAAGGATAGCGCGGTCCGGTCCCGGAGCGCGACGTCCGGGTCCTCGACCACGCCTCGCCGGGCGCCCGGGACGATGCCCGCCGCACGGCGGTTAAGATCGCCGGCGGGGGTTGGAACCATGACTCACGCACAACGCCGTTCCACACTGGCCGCCTTGATCCTGTCGAGCGCCGCGCTCGTGCTCGCCGGCCGGGCCGCGAGCTCCGCCCGCGCCGCCTCTCCCGCGCAGGAGGCCCGCGCGGGCCTGGCCTTCGGAGACGCCTTCTGGAAGCAGTGGGGCGACGGCAAGGCCGAGCTCTCCGGCTACGACCTGACTTTCCCGCGCTACGGCGAACTGCGCAAAGGCATGGCCGTCGCGGTGTTTGTGACGGAGACCTTTTCCGAATCGCTGCGGGTCAAGTCCGATCCGGGAAGGCACCCGAAATCCGACGAGTACCCGGTTCTGAAGCTCAACCTCGTCCAGGATTTCTCCACCGGAATCTACGACTACAACCTGCTGACGAGCACGTTCGTGGCCCTGACGCCGGTCAACGGCAGACCGGCGGGCTCCGTCACAAAGGTCTCGTTCTCCTCGCAGGAGTGGTGCGGGAACATGTACGGCCAGCTTCTGTTGGATGCGGGCTCGGCCCGCCTGGCGTCGCACAGCTACTTCGACGGCGAAGCCGACCAGATCCGGACGCTACCGGTTCCCGACGACGCGCTCTCCGCCGACGCGCTGCTCCTCTGGGCCCGCGGGCTGGCCGCCCCGGCCGTGGCGCCGGGAGGGCGGATCGAGGCTACCCTGGTCAAGTCCCTGCGAACCGCCCGCCTGACCCACCAGCCCGTGGAGACGCTGCGCGCCACGCTGTCGCGCGACGGCTCAACGGAAAAGATCGCGGTCCCGGCCGGGACCATCGACGTTCAAAGGTGCCGCGTTGAGATCGCCGGAGGCGCGACCTGGACGATTCTGGTCGAAGCGGCCGAGCCCCACCGCATCGTCCGATGGGAGACCTCCGAAGGCGAAAAGGCGTCGCTTCTGGGCAGCGGCCGGCTGGAGTACTGGAAGATGCACGCCGAGAAAGACCTGTCGTCGCTCGCGGTGCTGGGTTTGAAGCCGCGGCCGCCGAGAACGCCCTGACCGTAACTTGCAGCGTGGGCGGTCGCTGCGCGACCGGCGCTGCAACGTTTCCAGACCGGAGCCGAACCGAGCTTCGCGCGCCGCGGACGAAGGCTAAGACCGAAAGCCCGGAGAGCCACCTACTTCTTCTTTTCCGCCTTCATCTTCTCCATCATCTGCGTCATGGCGGCGTTGAACTTGCCGTACTCGACGCTGTCGGTCTCGAAGGTCCCGTACATGTAGTTCGTGTTGGACCAGTCCCACTTCTGGCCGGCGTCGGTGTACGTCTGCCGCGTCGTGCGTCCCTGCTCGTATTCGCGGTGCATCGGATCGGCGCCCGGCGGGTTCACGATCTTGGAAGTTCCCCCCATGCCTCCGGGCGTCAGATGCCCGGAGAAGCTCCCGACCGAACCGACCGTGGTGGTGTGCTCGGAGCCCTCGATCTTTCGTGTGATCGGGACGTACTGGACCTTCGTCCGCTCCGGCGGCGCCGCCGGTGGCATCGTGCTGCGGGCAATGGCCTCCAGAGCCTTTCGCTGCGCGGGATTGGCCTTCTCATCGATGTAGATGTTGACGAAGTCCCAGTCGCCGATCGACTCCATCATGGCCTTGTTCATCGGGCTCTGGCCCATGAAGGCGACGGCCAGGCCATCCAAGGGAACGCCCCCGTAGCTCCCCTTCTGGAAGAAGAGCGCGAAGCCCCCGCTGCACTGCATGCGGGTGGGCTTGGAGTCGAACCAGCAGGGGCAGGCCGAGTCGCAGGAGCAGGCCTCCTCGAGCTGACCGGAGACCTTCCAGGCGTCTTTCGCGCCGTTGGCTTTCTTCTCGTCCGCGGCGACGCCGACGGCTGCTGCGGCAAAGAACAGGACGGCCGGCAGGAAGAACCGAGGGTTTCTGATCATCCGTGACCTCCTCCAAAAGACGTTTTCGGAAATTGTATCGGACCGGAGGTCTTCGGGCGCCACGGCTTTTTCCCTTGCCAGGCCAAACCTTTTCCATCACCTTGCGTATTATTTTAGTGATTGCTAAACTAATAAAGATGTCGCTCTCGCCCACCCCCGCCGTCTTCGAGGCCCTGGCCGCTCCCCGCCGGCGGCAGATCCTGCGGCTGGTTTGGGATCGGGAGCGTACGGCCGGTGCGATCCATCGAGCCTTCGCGGACGTGACCTTCGGAGCCGTCTCCCAGCACCTGCGCGTTCTGGAATCCGCCGGCCTGGTCGCCCGCCGCGACGAGGGACGCTTTCACTACTACGCGGCTCGACGGCGGGAGCTGGGACCCCTGGGAGAGTGGCTCGACCAGACGTGGCACGTTGCCCTGACCGACCTGAAGTCGCTGGCCGAGTCGGACGAAAGGAAAATCCGCGGGTCGCGGCGCCTCCGCGGCCGGGGCAAGAACAGGAGGACAGTGTCATGACCGAGTTTCCGGAGGTCCTGGAGCGCCGCATCACGATCCGCGCGCGCCGCGAGACGGTGTTCGCCTATTTCACGGGCTCGGAGCGCTTCGCGCGCTGGTGGGGAAAGGGCTCGGAGATCGAACCGCGTCCGGGCGGCGCGATCGCCATTCACCACCCGGACGGGACGCGCGCCCGGGGCCGGGTCGTCGAGATCGAGCCTCCGCGCCGGATCGTCTTCCACTACGGGCTGGGAGGCGGGGATCCGGCGCAGGAGTCCCTGGTCACGATCAACCTGGACGAGACGTCCGAAGGAACCGTGCTCGCCCTGAAGCACGCCTTCACGAGCGCCAAGATCCGCGATCACTTCGTCCAGGGATGGCGCTACCAGCTCGCCCTCTTCTCCAGGGCGGTCGCCGAGGAGGCGCAGGCCGAGGCCGCGCCTCGCGTAGACGCCTTCCTCGCCGCCTGGGGCGATCCCGATCCCGCGGCCCGGCGCCGGCTCCTGGAATCCTGCGCCGCGCCGAACATCTCCTTCCGCGACGCCTACAGCGCGACCGATGGCCTGGAGGACCTGCTGGCGCAGCTCGAGGCGGTGCAGATCCACATGCCAGGTGTCTCGCTCGCGCGCGACGGCGATGTGCTGCTCTCGCACGGCACGGCGCTCGCCCGCTGGATGGCCAGCAAGAGCGGCGGAGACTCCGTCGGCCGCGGTGTGAATGTCTACGACTTCACGCCGGACGGCAGGATCGCGAGAGTGGTGGGATTTTGGGGAGCGTAGAGGAACGCCGGGAACGCACGAGAACGCCGGGAATGCCGGGAAGTGAAGTTCGAAGTTGGAGCTGGGGAGGAAGGACCTGCAGCCGAGGCGAAGGGTGCCATCGATACAAGTCCAGTCG
>DATFTF010000083.1:0-4198 GCA_035262245.1 Thermoanaerobaculia bacterium | reverse complement strand
CAGCACCAGCGCCCGGAAGCGATGATCGAACCCGACCCCGCGCGACTCCTCCCAGATCCGCCCGGTGAAGGCTCCGACGGTCTCTCCTTCCCGGGGCGCAACGGCCGCCAGATCGACCGCGACGGCCGGAACGCGGGACCGGTCCAGAGCGCGCGCGTCCGGAATCCCCGCTTGAAAGGCCTCGACCTCGCGCAGCGTGTGGACGGGCACGGCCGCCGGGGGCAGGGGCAGCGCGGGCAGAATCGGATCGGTCCAGGCAGCGCCCGGCCCGGCGAGAGCCGCGGGGAGCGCCCGCTCGTCGCGCACGAGGATTCCGTGCCGCGCTCCCTCCAGGACCAGGCGGGCTACGTCGCCCGGCTCGGGGGCGAGCGCGCGCTTCGCCCTCATGGCGCGCCGCCAGCGGAGGCGGCCGAGCCGCCGGCCGTAATCGAGAGGATTCCGGCGGTCCCCTTCGGGAGCGAAGACGATGACGACTTCGGAACCGGGGGCCGTCAAGCGGAGCTCGTCGTGACCGCCGGCTCGACAGGCCGGGCGCCTCCAACGGGTTCCTCCTCCTCCACGAGGCTCCAGGTGTGGCGTGGCCGCAGGAGTCCCACGGTGTAGTCCGGCGGAAGAACGCTGAAGCCCGGATCGAGGATCCGCATATCGTGGAGGTGCAGGGCCTTCTCGTCGGTCAGAAAGACATAAACCTTGAAGTCTCCCTGCGCCAGAGGCATCTCCGGCAGATGCAGACGCACACGGTAGCGAGTCTTGCCGGTCAGCGGCGCCCAGGCCAGCCCCCGCGTGTCGGTGGCGAAGGCCTGCACGCCGTCCTCGCGATCGACGCCCACGCGCACATGGAAGGCCAGAGACGGGTCCACGGTCTCGAAGGCCAGGTCCACGGCGAAGGCTTCCGCGGCTCCGAACTCGACCCGGGGATAACCCGAGCCGTCGTGAACGACCACATCCGTCAGAATGGCCGGCCGGCGTCCTTCGGTCGCGACCGGAGAGACGGGCATCGCCTCGGACGCGCGCCGCTCCTTTTCCTGAAGGAAGGCCTCGTATTTGCGCACGACGGCCACGGCCGGACCGGAAGCCGCTTCGCGCCCGGCCTGCAGCCAGATGGCCCGGTCGCAGAGCGTGGCCACGTAGTACAGCGCATGGGAGCAGAACAGCAGCGTCCCCCCGCGCCTGTGGAACTCGGTGATGCGATCGATCGACTTCTTTTGGAAGTAACCGTCGCCCACCGCCAGGGCCTCGTCGATGATGAGAATCTCCGCGTCGACGTGGGTGGCCACGGCGAACGCCAGCCGCAGGGCCATTCCCGACGAGTAGGTGCGGACCGGGCGATCGAAGAAATCGCCGATCTCGGCGAAGTCGCGGATCTCCGGAAGCCGGCGGCGGATCTCCGCTCCGGAGAGACCCAGCAGGGCGGCGTTCATGCGGGCGTTCTCTCTCCCGGTGAACTCGGGATGGAATCCCATACCCAGCTCCAGAATCGAGGCCACCGTGCCGTCGCGAGTCAGGGTCCCCGCGCTCGGCTGCGTCGTGCCGGCGACGATCTTGAGCAAGGTCGACTTGCCGGCTCCATTTTCCCCGATGATTCCAAGAGCCCCTCCGCGAGGCAGGTCGAAGGAGACATCGGAAAGGGCGAAGAACGCGCGGTGGCGCGGGCGGCGCAGCACCAGCTCCCGGAGCCGGTCGCTCGGTCTGTCGTAGAGCCGGTAGGCCTTGGAGATCTTTTCAGCCTTGACGGCCGGATTCGTGCTCATCCGTGGATCGAAGACGAATCGTGAATTCCCAATTGTGAATTGTGAATAGGGCTAACGAATTCCGATTCATTCACAATTCACAACTCGCAATTCACAATTTTCCTTCTCATTCCCCCATGGCGAACTCGCACCGGCGACACAGGAAGTCCTCCGGCGCCTCCTCGACTCCGTAGGTCCAGCGCCGCAGACGGGCCATGGTCTCGCCTCCGAGGACCTCGGCGACGGTCTGTCGCTTGAGGTCTCCCACCACCAGCCGCTCGTAGTAGTCCTGGCAGCAGAGAACCACGATTCCGGTGCCGGTCACGTGCAGATGCTCGAAGGGGCGCGACCCCATCAGCTCGCATCCGCGCAGCTTCTTCTTGGCCGGCGGCTCGGGGACGAACGTGCCGCTGGCCGGACGGCTGCGGATGCGGAAAGGGCGGATCTGCCACCCCTTTGGCTCGAAGCGAGCGCGGATGGCCTCGACGTCCGCGCGGTGGGCGTCGTCCTCCTCGCCCAGCACGACGATGGCCGTTTCCTCTGAGAGCTCGCGCGCCCGCAGGTGATCGACGTTGCCCAGAACGCGTTCGAGGTCCCGGGTTCCATGGAGCTTCTGGTACCGATCCGGATCGAGGGTCGGGAGATTGATTCCGATGTAACGAAACCGTCCCATCTTCTCCAGCCGCTCGGCGCGGTCGGGCGAAAAGTGCGACGCGTTGGTCAGGATGCAGACCGGCAGGCCGCGCGAAAAGAGAAAGGAGCAGCGCTCCTCGAAAAACGGATCGACCGTCGGCTCGTTGTAGTTGGAAAGGAAAACCAGGACACCGCGACCACCGATTGCGACGGTCTGGTCGACGATCGATTCAAACAGCTCGCGGCTCATCACCTCGCGATCCCGCGGGTCCACCGAGACGGGACAGAACGGGCAGCGATGGTTGCAGCTGGTGCAGGTCTCCAGCGACAGATAGACCAGGTGCGTCCGGCGCGTCTCGGCGTCCAGGTCGTCGAGCACGAAGCGCGCGGCCTTCAAGTGTTCCAGGGCCGCGGCCGTAAGCTCCTCTCCCGCCGCCAGGGCCTGCAGGGCGCGGTGGGCCTCGCCCCCTTTGGGGAGGGACTCTCCGGTCAGAGGGTTGTAGAGAACGGTCCCTCGGTCGTGCAGGAAGGGAGAGACCACGGTTGCGCTGCCCGCGGGCGCCTCGGCGATGAGCGTGTCCTGCTTGATCATCCTGCTCGTTGCATCATCCTCAAGGAAGCCGGGGACGCAAAAACCCAGCCATTGTACCTTTTACGAAAGCGCAAGCCCCGCCGTCGCTCTCAAGAGAAAGCCCCGGCTCGCGCCGGGGCTTTTCGACCCAGAAACCTTCCTTCCCGACCCTCGCGCCGGCCGGGCCTTGCGGGCCGGCCGGGACGATTCCCAACTATTGCGGCAACGCCTGGATGAAGTTCGTGTCGAGAGTCACCAGATCCACCGTAAAGGCGTAGGCGCCCACCCGCCCGCCGGTGACCGAGTCGATCCGCACCGACACCGGCACGCCGGGATTGGTGAACCCCGGGATGTCCGTCAGGTGGCCCAACTGGCCGAAGGAGCCGACGCCGGACAGCGAGGTCGTGAGCGCACCGAGCTCCGTGCCGTCGGGCGCCACGGCCACGATCCGGAACGCGACCGGCCCCTGATCCAGAGCGAAGACGCCCAGCGCCGTACGGAAAGCGCTGTTCTCGGTGGCGCCTGAGAGAACGAGGGTCTGTCCCGGGCTGGCGACCTGGTTGCCGGTGTACACCGCCAGCTGCGAGCCGGCGGTTCCCGAGGACTGGTCGTCGTAGTTGCGCGAGCCGAGAATCAAGGGCTTCGTGGCGGACTCGGTGTCTTCCGTGTAGTAGAGGCGCAGGACGCCCGAGGTGCTTCCGGTCAGATCCACGCGTTTGTCCTGACTCATGAGCGTTCCGATGACGTCGTCGTAAGTCAGAAGCTCGTTCGGGTTGATGGTGACATAGTTGCTGTTGACGTCTCCGATCCGCGCCAGATGCTGCGCGCCCCCTCCGAGATAGGTGTAGTCGAAGTAGAGATTCCTCGGCTGCGAGCCGCGGTTGAAGATCCGCAGGTCGGTGCGCCAGTGGGCGCCGTAGGTGGTATCGAAGCGGGAAACGCCGGCCACCCAGTAGGAGACGATGCCGTTCTGGGAGGCCGAGGCCTGGCTGTCGTCGGCCACCTGCACCAGGTCGTTGGTCTTGCGATCGAGCGCCGTTCCGAAGGCGAGCAGCGTACCGGTCGTGGAGGTCCGAGTGGCTTTCAAGACGTAGCGCTGATTCGGATCCGTCAAAGCGAGGTCGTCATCCTTCAGGTAGACCTGCTGGAACGCCGCGATCGTGAAGTCTCGGTAGGCGACGAGCCCTCCCTTACCGTCGGAGACGAGGATCCCGGCGCCGTTGGAGTCCATGGCCTGGAGGCGGAAGGCTCCGGTCGCTCCGTT
>DATFTF010000082.1:0-4541 GCA_035262245.1 Thermoanaerobaculia bacterium | reverse complement strand
GTTCTGGAGGCCGTGCCCGAAGACCTCGAGATGAAGCGGAGCCTCTTTTCGGCGCTCGACGCTCTCGCCCCGGAGAAAACCGTCCTGGCGTCCAACACCTCTTCCCTCTCGATTTCGACCATCGCTGCGTCGACGCGACGGCCGGGCCTGGTCGTCGGTATCCACTTCTTCAATCCTGTCGCCTCGATGCCCCTGGTCGAAATCGTCAGCGGCGCGGAAACCTCCGCCGCGACCCGGACACGCGCGGCGGGGCTGGTCGACGCGCTCGGGAAGCAGGCCATCCGGGTCAAGGATTCTCCCGGCTTCGCCACCTCCCGTCTCGGTGTAGCCCTGGGCCTGGAGGCGATCCGGATGGTCGAAGAGGGAGTCGCCTCTCCCGGAGACATCGATCGGGCCATGGAGCTCGGCTACGGGCATCGCATGGGGCCCTTGAAGACGAGCGATCTGGTCGGGCTCGACGTGCGCCTGGCGATCGCCGAGACGCTGACCCGGGAAGTGGGCGCGCGTTTCACTCCGCCCGCCCTCCTGCGTCGAATGGTGGCGGAGGGGAAGTCCGGCAAGAAAACGGGTCTCGGCTTCTACCGATGGTCCGAAGACACGCCGCAGGAGATCCCGGCCGAAGAGGAGAGCGGGTGAGGGACCGCGGGCTCGTGGCCGGCATCGTCCTCGCCGCAGTCGGCGTCTACATCATCCTCTCGCGCAGCGTCGGATTCGGCGGGGCCGGACCCCTTCTCATCCTGATCGGAACGGTTTTTCTGGCTCTGTCCGCGGCCCGGCACTGGCGCGGACCGATCGCCCCGGGCGCGATCCTCATGGGCCTGGGAGCGGGTCTGCTTCTCCAGGGTTCCTGGGAGAGCTGGATGCCGCGCTGGGCGACGATCGTCCTCGGCCTGGGAGCCGGATTCCTGCTCGCCGCCGCGCTCGAGGCGGCCGCCGGACGCCTTCGCCGTCCGGGACCGATCGCGCCGGGGGTCATCCTGGTGGTGATCGCGATCGTCGCCGCCGCGAATCAGCGCCTGAATCTGGATCCGTTCTTTCGGCACCTGGATTTCTTGTGGCCGTGGGCGCTGGTAGCCCTCGGGCTGATTCTGGTTTTTCGCGCCCTCAAAGGCCGTCAGACGTAGGCTCGTTTCGTTCGCCCCACGCCTTCCGCCTCACGCCTCACGCCCCCTTCACACATCGCTCAAATCGAGAAGCTTGGGAACGGGCGGCCGCGCCGCCGCCGGAGGAGCCGCCGCCCGGCCGCGGCGGGCGATGAGACGCGCGGTGACAATCAGGATGACCAGAGCCGCAGCCATCTCCACGGCGAAGAAGGCCGTGGAGAGACGGTGGTAGCGGTCGAGCAGGATTCGGGAAGGATCAGCGGTCGGCAGATTGTCGATCAGGCCCGGGGCTTCCTCGCGGATCTTGTCCATAGGAGGAATCAGGAGCTTCTCGATCACCGCTGCGGCGATCATGCCGAGGATCGCCGCGCGCGTCGCCAGCGAGCGGGAGAGGCGCGGCGCGTTCCACCACTTTCCGAACAACCAGGAGGTGAAGAACAGCACCGCGAAGCTCCCTTCGGCCAGCCAACAGGCCCGGGTCAGAATCGGGCTCACGAGGGAGGCGGCCATGTCCCGCGTCGGGAGCACTCGGAAGGCGGCAGGCGCCACAGCGAAGGCGAAAAACAGTCCTGGAACCAGAGCGAGCCCGACAGCGACAAGATGCCAGAAGAGGAGGGGGGCCTCGAAGGCATTCGCGTGAGGCGTGAGGCGTGAGGCGGGAGGCGAAGAGCCGGGGGAAGCAGTCAAAGGTGCCTTCATGCCGGGCGTCAGGCCTCCGCATATTCGGCGCGGACCGCGGGAAGGAGTCCGGCGGCGTGGCCCCGGTCGAGCAGGGTCTGCACCGCGTGGCGGCCCTCCGGCCCATATCCGCGCGTCCAGTCGTTGACGTACATCCCGACGAACCGGTCGGCCTGGCTCCGTTCGAGGCCTCGGGCGTACCGGAGGGCATGGGACAGCGCGTCCGCGCGGTGTGCCAGGCCGTACTCGATCGACCGGGATAGGGCGCGAGAGATCCGGCCGATCCTCTCCGGCCCGAGATCCCGCCGCACGACGTTGCCTCCCAGGGGAAGCGGCAGGCCGGTCTCCTCTTTCCACCACCGTCCCAGGTCGACAATCTCCACGAGGCCTTCACCGGCGAACGTCAGCTGTCCCTCGTGGATCAACACACCGGCTTCCATCCGCCCTTCGCGGACGGCGGGGAGAATGGCGTCGAAGGGCAAGAGCGCCGTCGCCGCTCCGGGAGCCCACAGCGACAGAGCGAGGTGCGCCGTGGTCCGCGCTCCGGGAGACGCCACCCGCACCGCGCCCGACGCGATGCGGTCGCGGGCCAGGGGCTCGCGAGCCACCACAACCGGGCCGTATCCGTCGCCGAAAGAGGCGCCGTGCGGAAGGAGCAGGTAGCGATCCGCCAGATAGGCGTAGGCGTGGAAGGACACCGCGGTGATGGGAAGCTCGCCCGCGAGGGCGCGCCGGTTCAGGCTTTCGATGTCCGCGAGCTCGTGCTCGAAGGAGAGACCCTCCGTATCCACCAGCCCCTCGGCAAGCGCATAGAACATGAAGGCATCGTCGGAGTCGGGACTATGGGCGACCTTGATGGCATCCGTCATGGAGCGACGCTGTACCTTTCCTTGCGGTGCTGGAGGCGTGGCTGGCTCGGCTGGAGCGAAGCGCTCGTGCAGCCGCCTGGTCGCGCAGCGACCGCCGCGGCCGCAGTTTCGTCGGAGTCCGCGTTGTGGGCCAAGGTCAGGACTTCGTCGGACACCATGACCGGAATTCTATGTGGTCCACGACGGCGCGGCGGTGCAGTCGCCGTGCCGAAGTAGCTCCTCACCCCTCCGCGCCCATCGACGCCCTCCACTCTGAGAGCGCGCCGTCGTTCCACTGCGTCGCGCGCCGCGCTCGCACCGCCGCTTCGCTTGACTTCCTCCGCGCACAACGGGAGAATGATCGCCAGAGAAATTGCAAGAGATTTTTGTTGTATTGATCGAAGAACCTTCTAAAATGAATCGCCGGATGGGTGGCAGCCCATCCGGCGACAGATAGGACGCATGACCCGTCAATCGATCGGCAGCGACAGACTGAAGGCGATGCGCCCCACCACGGGGGTCGCAAAATTAGCACCTCGCCCTGAGGCTGTCAATCAGCTGTCGGGAGGGAGGTGACACGATGGCCACGAAGAAGAAGGCCGCGAAGAAGGCGAAGAAGGCGACCAAGAAAAAGAAGTAAGTCAAGCACTTACGAAAATCTGCTTTGGATTCGGGGGCCGGAGTCGGCCCCCTTTTTTTTGTCTTTTTTTCTGGCCCCGGGGAGCCTGCGCGGCCTTTTGAGGACACCACTATATCCATTTTGATATAGTGTCGCCATGTCGCTTCCCCACGTTCTGCTCGGGTTGCTCGCGGATCAACCGCGCACCGGGTACGACCTCGAACGGGCGATGCGCGAAGAGCTCGACTCTGTCTGGCGGGCGGAATACTCACAGATCTATCCGGCGCTCGCCCGGCTGCGGAGGGCCGGTTTCATCCTTCTCCGCGTCCTGGGACCGAAGAGAGGCCCTCGCCGCAATCTCTACCGGACCACCGCGGCCGGGCGACGGGAGCTCAAGAAGTGGGTCGCCGGCCTCCCGCCGGCGCCGCGACCCAAAGACGAGCTCCTGGCCCGCCTCGCATTCCTGGAGACACTGTCGCCGGAAGACCGCAAGGGTGTGGTCGCCGGCTACGACGGGATGGTCGGAGAGGAGATTGCCCGACTGCGCGCCGCGCGGGCGCCGGAGGGTTTTCGCAGGGAGGTCCGCCGGTGCCTCATGGCGCGACTGGAGGCGACCCGCCATTGGCTTCGCGGCCTGGAGTCCGGCGTGGCCGCTCTGCCGCAGGGCGTCAAAGGCTCGCCCCCCAGGCGCCGGTGAACCGCCGCGTCGCCGCCGTGGTGCCTGCCGCCGGGCGGTCGCGGCGAATGGGCCGCGAAAAGATCGAGCTTCCCTGGGAGATCTCCACCATCCTGGAGACGATCCTCGACAAGATCGCCGCTGTCGGAGCCCGGCCGGTCGTAGTCGTGCTCCGCTCGGATCTCACGGAGGCCCAGGAGCGAGCCCGCCGCCGTGGGGCCGCGGTGGTCGTCAATCCCCGACCCGACGAGGGCATGATCGAGTCGGTCCGTCTGGGGATCTCCGCCCTCGCCGAGCCGTTCGACGCCGTGATTCTCTGGCCCGGCGATCACCCCGCCGTCGCCGCGCCGACGCTCGAGGCGCTTCTCCAGGCCGCCGACCGGACACGCGCCATCGTTCCTCGCCACCAGGGCCGGCGCGGCCATCCGGTCGTGATCGGCTCGGACCTGCTCGCCGGAATCGCGGCGATTCCGCCCGGCGAAGGCCTGCGTCACCTCTGGCGCATGCGACCGGAGGCCGTTCGGGAGCTCGATGTCGAGGATCCGGGCGTCCTCATCGACCTCGACACGCCGGCCGATTACGAGAGATCGAAGCCGCGAGGCATCTAGTAGCCGGCC
>DATFTF010000081.1:0-4970 GCA_035262245.1 Thermoanaerobaculia bacterium | reverse complement strand
CAGCGTTTCCTTCGAGGCTCGCGGCGAGGAGGAGATCACCGACGACGCCGGGAGGAAGGTGAAGCTCGAGCGGTTCGCACTGACCGGGCTGGAGTGGGGACGGGAGACCATCTGGCTCGACTCCGAGGGGCGCCTGGCCGGGTTGAAGGGGGTGGACGCGGAGTTCGACCACTTCGAAGCGACACGCTCCGACTATTCGCAGGCGTTGAGCACCTTCGTGGCCAGCGCCGCCGCGGATGGCATGGCTTCCCTGCGTGAGGTCTCGCGCTCCACGCTGGCCGCGCCCGACGAGCCGGGACCGGTCGCTTATGTCGGCGCCAATCTCATCGACGCCACCGGCGCACCGGCTATCCCCGACGCTGTCGTCCTGGTCTCCAAGGGCCGTATCGCTGCGGCGGGCGCCCGTTCCTCGGTCACTATTCCGGCCGATGCCCGAAGGGTCGATGTTGCAGGCAAGACCATCCTCCCCGGCCTCTGGGACATGCACGCCCACTTCGAACAGGTCGAGTGGGGTCCGCTGTACCTCGCCGCCGGCGTGACGACGGTTCGCGACTGCGGCAACGAGCTCGACTTCGTTCGGGCCGTGCGCGACACGATCGACGACGGCAGGGGCCTGGGGCCCTCGATCCTCATGGCTTGCGTCGTCGATGGCGAAGGAAAGGCGGCGCTCGGAACGGCGCGCCTGACCGACGCATCCGGCATTCCGGGGCTCCTCCAGACCTTTCGGGACGCCCGCTGCTCACAGGTCAAGATCTATTCCAGCGTTCCGCCGCGCCTGATTGCGCCGCTCGCCAGCGCCGCGCACCAGGCCGGGCTTTCCGTGACCGGGCACATTCCCAACGGTATCGGCGCGGTGCACGCCGTCGAGGCCGGGATGGACCAGATCAATCATCTGAGCTACGTCGTGCGCGCGCTGTTTCCCCCTTCCTACGATCCCGACGCGGATCTCCCCCGGCCGGTCGCAGTGAAAGCGGCCCGCGAGATCGATCTCACCTCGCCCTCCGCTCGCGCGACGATCGATTTCTTCAAGCGCCGGAACGTGACGATCGATCCGACCATGGCGCTCGCCGAGCTGGGGACGCACACGCCAGCGGAGAACGCCGCGAACGAGCCGGGACTGGCGAAGGTTGCCGAGCCGCTCCGGGAGCCGCTCGGCAGCTTCGGGGTCGCGCCGGAATCGAGCGCGCGAGCACAGGAGATCTGGCGGAGGAATCTCGAGGTTCTGCAGGCGCTCCACCAGGCCGGCGTCACGATCGTCGCAGGGACCGATCAGGCCGTTCCGGGCTTCAGCCTTCACCGCGAGATGGAGATCTATGTCTCGGCCGGCTTCACGCCGATGGAGGCGATCCAGGCGGCCACGATCGTGCCGGCCCGAGTCATGCGCCGCGACAAGGACGTCGGGACCGTCGAGGCCGGCAAGAGCGCCGACCTGATCGTCGTGGACGGCGATCCGCTGGCCGACATCCGCAGCCTGCGGCGCGTCGTGACCGTGATCAAGGCGGGCCGGGCCTACGACACCGCGAGTCTCTGGAGGTTGGTCGGCTTCCAGCAGTAGGGCTGCGTTCCGCCGGGCGTCCGTTCTTTCCTTCGTGAAGCGACTCGCTTTCGCTGACCGGCCCGGAGCGGCTCGGGGAGAGGCGAAAGTCCCTGCACGTTTTCACCCAAACCGCCAGCGGAGCAGAAAGATCACGCAATTGAGCCCCAGGTTCGGCAGCTCGGCTCCGCCGTTGGAGATGTGCGAAAGACGGGCTTCCAGATCGAGAGCCTGGGTCGGCGAAAAGACCCTCCGCAGGCCGACGCTGCCCTGGAGCAGAAAATTGAAGCGGCGGTCGATTTCGTCGAGCTGCACCAGATCCGTCCAGCCCAGGCCTCCGCCGATCGAAACATAGGGCGCGGTTAGCCGGTCCGCGAGGAAGAGCCGCCCGCCGAGCGGCATGACGCCGACCATGTAGCCGTGCGGCGTGAAGTACCGAGCGAAGTGCCCTTCAACGACGTACTCCAGGCGGGAGCCGAGGCGAAACGCCGCCGCCGGCGCGAAGAGCAGCACGTGCTCGTCGGAGCGTCCCCGGTTGAGATGCACGGAGAACCCGTAGCCCGCGGCGACGTCCCACTCGGGAACGCCCTTGGGCGGCAGAATCGGCTGTCCGGGCAGGCGCGACGGCGCGAGCGCCAAGAGCAGAGCTGTCACCTGCACTGTCCGAAGCGTGCGGCGCCTCCATCGGCTCCCTCGCGGCGGTTCTCCCGGCCACCCGACGCCTTCGACAGTCCTCACTGAGTATCTGCGGCGGCTTCCCTCGCCGGTGGTTTGCATCGCGTGTGCCATCGAGTGGGAGTTATCGCCGGCGGTTCGGCTCAGGAGGCGCGATCCGAGCAACGCTGCGCAGCGCGCGGCCGAACCGGTAGGACGCGCCGGGAAGTAAGATGCCTCGGGGTGCCTGGCGGCCGCAATCCGCGCTGCGGACGGGACGGCAATCGATCGGCCAGCGGGAGGTACGTATGGACGCAGAGTCGAACCCGAGCGGAAGCTCCGGGACGAACGCGCCGGCCGGCGCCGACTCGAGACCGGTTACAACGCTCGCGCTGTCCTCCAAGACCGAGCACGTCTTTCCGACGCTGACGGTGGAACAGATGGAGCGCGTCGCCCAACATGGCCGGATCCGCGCCCTGCGCGCCGGGGAGGTCTTGGCGGTAGCGGGCAGGAAGACCCAGACGTTCTTCGTCGTCACCCGGGGCACGATCGAGCTCGTCCGGCAGTCCGACGGTGCCGAGCTCGTCGTGGCCGCGCTGAGACCGGGCCACTTCACGGGCGAGCTCAATGTGCTCTCGGGACGACAAGGGTTCGTCACGCTGCGGTCGGGCGAAGAAGGCGAGGCGATCGAGGTGACGCGAGACGAGCTTCTCACCCTGGTGCAGACGGACAGCGAGATCGGCGACATCGTCATGCGCGCGTTCATCCTTCGACGTGTGGAGCTGATCGCGCACGGTCTGGGCGACGCCGTGCTTATCGGATCGAACTTCTGCCAGAGCACACTGCGCGTGAAGGAATTCCTGACCCGCAACGGCCATCCGTACACGTTTGTCGACCTCGACCACGACCCAGGCGTCCAGGATCTGCTGGACCGCTTCGGGATCCAGGAGGGAGACGTGCCGGTTCTCGTCTGCCGCGGGGAACTCGTCCTCCGCAATCCGAGCAACGCGAAGATCGCCGACTGCCTGGGTTTCAACGTGGCCGTCGATGCGGGACGCCTTCGCGACGTCCTCATCATCGGCGCGGGGCCCTCCGGGCTGGCGGCGGCCGTGTACGGCGCGTCGGAGGGTCTCGACGTCCTGGTCCTAGAGTCCGAGGCGCCCGGCGGCCAGGCCGGAGCGAGCTCGAAGATCGAGAACTATCTGGGATTCCCGACCGGGATATCCGGCCAGGAGCTTGCGGCACGCGCCCTGACCCAGGCGGAAAAATTCGGGGCCGAGTTGATGATTGCCCGGGGAGCGACGCGGCTTTCATGTGAGAAGCGGCCGTACGCCGTGGAGATCGAAGAGGGCGCTCGGATCGCGGCGCGGACGGTGATCATCGCGACCGGCGCCCGGTATCGGAGGCTCGGAGTCGAGAACCTGGCGCGCTTCGAGGGCACCGGGGTGTACTACGGAGCCACGCTGCTCGAGGCGCAGCTGTGCCGCGGCGAAGAGGTCGTGATCGTCGGAGGAGGGAACTCCGCGGGGCAGGCCGCGGTCTTCCTGGCCCAGTCCGCGAAGCAGGTGCATTTGCTCGTGCGCGCTGACGGGCTCGGAGAGAGCATGTCGCGATACCTGATCCGCCGCATCGAGACGAACCCGGCCATCCGATTCCGGCCACACACGGAGATCACGGCCCTGGAGGGCAACGGTCACTTGGAGCGCGTGACCTGGCGCGACAACCAGACCGGCGTCTCTGAGACGCTCCCGATCCGGCACGTCTTCTCCATGACCGGAGCGGTGCCGAGCACCGGCTGGCTCGGCGGGTGTTTGGCCACGGACGAAAAGGGATTCATCAAGACGGGCCCCGACCTCTCGGAGGCCGACCTGACCGCGGCGCACTGGGCGGCGTCGCGTTCTCCTCACCTGCTGGAGACGAGCCTTCCCGGCGTCTTCGCCGTGGGGGATGTGCGGCGGGGAAGCGTCAAGCGCGTTGCCTCCGCGGTCGGCGAGGGCTCCATCGCCATCACGTTCGTCCACCAGGCGCTGCAGGAATAGCGGAGGTTCCCGCGACGCCCGAGCTGAGCCGTCGGCGCGGCCGGGTCGGGCCCTCCCGTTTCTACGCCTTTCGCCGGCTGTAACGCGCGCGAGCCTTCTCGATCTCGGGATAGTTCTCGCCCGCCCACGCGCACACCGACTGAAAGATGGGATGGAGGCTGCGCCCCAGCGCGGTGACCGAGTATTCGACGCGCGGCGGAATCTCCGGATGGTGCACGCGGGCGACCAGCCCGTGCCGCTCGAGGTCGCGAAGCTGCTGCGTCAACATCCGCTGGGTGACGCGCGGAATCCGTCTCCGGAGCTCGGTGAACCGCAGCGTCCCGTCCATCACCAGCGAGTAGAGGATGGCCGGCTTCCACTTGCCGCCGATGATCGCCATCATGGACTCCACGCGCTCGACGGCATCTTCGTCGCGCATCGGTATCCGATCCTATAGTGAGTTACAAAAATGTGCCTGGTTGACTATAGGTACCGAGTACCCATAGCGTCCGGAGGCCTCGAGCACGGAAGGAGGAGGCATGAGCACCGAGCTCGTTCGCAACGAATGGGGCGCAGTCGTCCGGCATCCGGATCTCGACCTGCTGGAGCTCCAGTGGTTCGACTCGACGGCCTCGATGACCGACGGCGGCTTCATGGCCACCCTCTGTCTCTTCGCCCAGGAGGCGGAGAAGGCGCGCCCCACGCGGCTCCTGATCGACGCGACGCGTTTCCGGCACCGTCTGGGCGACGGCGTGCTGGCCTGG